>NZ_JBYTAG010000009.1:0-133934 GCF_058787995.1 Cupriavidus sp. FW305-27 | reverse complement strand
TTGAACGCCTCGTCGTACTTCGTCATGAAAAACACCCCAAAGATTGGATCAACGTCCAACTTTTGGGGTGCAGTTCACAGTGAGTGCCTCGGTGAACTGCTCATGGCGGCTGGTTTCGCCGGTGCCTTCGTGCACGATGCCGGTCAGCCTGCCGTCGGGCGTTGCCGACAGCGCAATGCGCTGCACGGTGCGCGGCCGGTGCCCCGTCTGATGGAACATCTGTCGCCGCGACAGCACCAGCTTGACGGGCTTGCCCACTTCGCGCGCGGCGACTGCCGCCAGCGTGACATGCGGCCAGGTGCGCAGGCTGGTGCCGAAGGCGCCGCCGATAAACGGGCAGATGACGTGGACGTTCTCAGCCGGGATGCCGAGGATCGCCGCGATCTCGGCCTGCTCGTTGATCACGAACTGGCTCTTGCTCCAGAGCGTCAGCTGGTCGCCTTGCCAGGCGGCAACGGTGGCGTTCGGTTCGATCGGGAAGTGATTTTCTCGCGCGGCATCGTAGGTGGCGTCGATGCTGACGGCAGCCGCCGCCAGCGCGGCCTCGGGGTCGCCGCGGACCCGGTCCGCCGAATGGGGGCCTGGTTCGCGTCCCGCCTCCGGCACCACGGCTTCGGCGCGCTGGTCGAGCGGGTCGGAGACCGGTGATTCCTCGGCATAGCGAATCAGCAGCAGGCAGGCCGCATGCTCGGCCTGGTCCAGCGTCTGCGCCACGACCACGGCAACCGGCTGGCCATAGAAGCGGACGTGATCGTCCTGCAGGACATGCAGACGTTCGCCGTGTTCCGGATCGATAAAGCCCTTGTGCGGGGCGTACGCCAGTTTCGGCGCGTTTTCGTGCGTCAGTACCGCCAGTACCCCTGGCAGTCGGCGCGCGGCTTCGGCGTCGAGTGCGATCACGCGACCGAGTCCGATCGAAGCGCCCACGATCACCGCGTAGGCCTGTCCTGGCTGGTTGAAGTCGGCGGCATACCGCGCGCTGCCGGTCACCTTGGCGCGCCCGTCGACGCGGGCATGCGGCTGGCCGATATGGTTTGCGTTCATCTGCCTTCTCCTGCGAGTTCGAGGGCCCGTACCACCGTTCGTTGCAGCAGCGCGACCTTGTAGCGGTTGCCTGGCAGCGGGGTGGCGCCTGCAATCGTGGTAAGCGCTGCCGCCTCGAAGCTCGCGCGCGTGGGCGGCCTGCCTTGCAGCGCGAGTTCGGCCGCGCGCATGCGCCATGGCCGGGTGCCCACGCCACCGCATGCGAGGCGAGCGGCCTGGATCACGCCATCCCTGACCTCGAAGGCTGCCGCGGCAGATACCAGGGCAAACTCATACGAGGCCCGGTCCCGCACTTTCAGATAGCGCGCAGTCCGTGCATAGGCGAGCGGTGGAACTCGCACCTCGGCAATGAGTTCTCCGGCCTGCAAGGTGTGTTCGAGATGCGGCGTGGTTCCGGGCAGGCGGTAAAGGTCTTCCACGCGGAAATGGCGCGCGCCGTGCGGACCCCGTACGTGGACCACCGCGTCCAGCGCGACCAGGGCAACCGCAAGGTCGGACGGATGCGTTGCGGAGCAATGGTCGCTGGCGCCCAGGATGGCATTGCCCGCGTGCAACCCGTCGATGGCCGCGCAGCCGCTGTCCGGGGTGCGCTTGTTGCAGGCGGCATCGAGCATGCGGAAGTAAGGACAGCGCACGCGCTGGAGCAGGTTGCCGCCGATGCTGGCCATGTTTCGCAACTGGGGAGAGGCGCCCTCGACCAGCGACTCGGCGATCACCGGGTGGAGCCGGCAAACGTCGGGATGCGCGGCGACATCGGACATGCGGGCCAGCGCGCCGATGACCAGCTCGTCGCCCTCCATGCGGATATGGTTCAGCGGCAGCGCGTTGATGTCTACCAGTTGCGTGGGCTGTTCCACGTGCTCGCGCATCAGGTCCACCAGCGTGGTGCCGCCGGCGATGAAGCGGGCCCCGGCCGCGGCCGCCGCCAGCGCTTCAGCTTCCGAGCCGGCTTTCTGCAGTGTGAACGGGATCATGGCAGCATCCTCCCGCCGACCTCGGCGATCGCCGCGACGACCCCCGGGTAAGCCCCGCAACGGCAGATATTGCCGCTCATCCAGAAGCGCACATCGTCGGCGGAGGTGGCATGACCCTCATTGATGCAGGCGACGCCAGACATGATCTGGCCTGCCGTACAGAATCCGCATTGGAAGCCATCGTGCGCGATAAACGCGGCCTGTAGCGGATGCAGCTCGCCGTCGGCCGACGACAGGCCTTCGATCGTGCTCACGTGGGCGTCGTTGTACATGGCGGCCAAAGCCAGGCAGGCGTTGATCCGGCGCCCGTCCACCAGCACCGTGCAGGCCCCGCACGCGCCCTGGTTGCAGCCCTTCTTCGTGCCCGTGAGGTCCAGGCGCTCGCGCAGTACGTCAAGCAGGGATTCGCGCGGATCGATATCGAGGCGATGCAGCGTGCCGTTGACCGTCAGGCACAGCGGCATGCGGGTTGAGCCGTAGCTATCGCCAGGCTGTGGTTGGCTTGCGTCGGAACGAACAGAACTGGACATAGTCGACATTCCTCTTTGCATAGCCCGGATGATTCGGGCGGTTGGGGACAGGGGCTTCGCCCGGGCCTGCGCCAGCTTCGGCAGCGAACTGCCGGAACGACTGGGGGCGCATTCTGCAAGTCTCTGCAGGTTTGGCCTGACACTGGCCTGCCTCGGGACCGGAAGGTGTGTGGCTGCCTCGGACTGGTGGGACAGTCGTTGAAACGCTACAGGCACCGGCGGCCATCGCAATAGAACGTGGTTGCGCTGCGGTGGACGATTCTTGCGCTGACTCGTTGGATGATAGGTATGAAAAGGAGGACCAGCCGGCATGGCTTGCGTCAGGTCCCGCGGATTGTGCGGGCCGCTTTACTTCAACCGGATAAATTCATATGCTTTCATGCGCAGCGGGGACCTGGCCCTTGCCCCGACGCTACCGTCGTGGGCCCTTGCGGGGTATGTGCCTATGCGATCGCCGACGAGACATGGCGTGATCGATGCGGAGTTGCCGGTTCGTCCCGATGTCAGCAGCAGCGGACGCCCGTGGGCTGGCATCACCGTGCAGATCCATCACTGGCGCTCGGCCGGATCGGTGTCCTCTCCGGAGCTGGACCACGACATGCTTGCGATGCGACTCGCGGGACACGCCAGGCTTGAGCAGCGGCGACTGGGCCAGGTGCATCGCGGCATCGTCGTTCCCGGCAATATCAGCCTGCACCCGCGGCTGGTCGAATCCAGCTGGAGTTGGGACAGGCCCGGTTCCATCGTCATTGCGAGGATTCCGCAAAGCCTGCTGGCCGAAGCCGCTGATGCCACGATCCGCCAGCCACGCGCCGCGCACAGGCTCCGCAATTGCTTCGGGCAGCGCGACGGCTTCGCCGAGACCATTACCTTTACGCTGGCGCGAGAGATCCAGGCGGTCGCGCATCCGGCGCAAATGCTGATCGCCGAGTCCCTTTCCTGCGCGCTGTCGGCGCATCTAGTGCATCGCTTCAATGTCAGTGACCCGGGCGCCTCGTCACTTCCCGGCGGGCTCCATCCGCAGGCCCTCAGCAGGGTCCTGGACTATATCCACGGTACACCGGAGGCGGTGAAGCTGCAGGCGCTGGCGGATATGGCCAATGTCAGCCGCTTTCATTTTGCGCGCATGTTCAAGCGCAGCATCGGCGAAACGCCGATGGCGTATGTCGAGCGCGTTCGCTTGCTGCGCGCGCGCGAGATGATCCGCTCGGGAGACTATCCGTTGGCATTGGTTGCCACGCTTGTCGGTTTCGCCGACCAGTCTCATTTTGGACGGCGGTTCAAGCGCATTTCGGATGTACGCCGGGTGAATTTGCCGGGCATAAGGATGCCAGTCAGGGAGCCGCTCTTTAGGCTGTCATGGGGCGGCGGTGGCCATGGCCGGTCCGGCGCCCGTCACCTGCCTCGGGGATTTCATCCATTCCGACGACGCCTTGAACCCTTCGCCATGTGAACAATGTCCCACCCCCCAAGGAGACAATCACATGACAAAGCATCCATTCGACCTGAGCGGCAAGGTGGCACTGGTGACCGGCGGCAACGGCGGCATCGGCCTGGGCATTGCCGAAGGGCTGGCCGCGGCCGGCGCCGATATCGCGATCTGGGGCACGAATGCCGACAAGAACGCTGCCGCTGCCGACCGCCTGGCCCAGCATGGGCGCAAGGTGCATACCGAGCTTTGCGACGTCGGCGACGAGCAGGCGGTCGATGCTGCAATGCGGCGCACGGTGGCGGCGCTGGGGCGCATTGACGGCTGCTTTGCCAATGCCGGCGTGGGCAGCGGCAACAAGGGGCCGTTCGACCAGATGCCGACCGAGGCCTGGCGCAGGACCATGCGCGTCAACCTGGACGGTGCCTTCTTCACGCTGCGCGCCGCGGTGCGGCAGATGCTGGTGCAGGGCGAGGGCGGGGTGCTGTGCAGCACGGCCTCGGTCGCGGCGATTGAAGGCGCGCCGCGCTCCGAGCACTATGCGGCCACCAAGGGCGGCGTGATCTCGATGATGCGGGGGCTGGCGGTGGAGTACGCGCGCAAGGGCATCCGCGCGCACTCGATCCTGCCGGGCTGGATCAGGACCGAGATGACCAGCGTGGCCCAGGGTAACGATGCCTTCCAGGAAATGGTGCACAAGCGCGTGCCGATGCGCCGCTGGGGTGAGGGTAGTGACTTCGCCGGGATTGCGGTGTACCTGATGAGCGCGGCGTCGGCCTACCACACGGGCGATACCTTTGTGATCGACGGGGGCTACACGCTGTTCTGAGGCGGGCCAGAAGCGTGGGCGCGCCAGGCGGCACGCCCACGCGCGAGTTACAGCACGTCGTCCTTCAGGTGATACCAGTGGTACAGCACCCGCTGCCCCATCCTCCGGAACGGCGCGAACATCTGCGATTCCACCATCTCCCGCACATTCGGGAACGGCAGCGGCGAACGGAAGATCGGCAGTTCTGGCAGCGCGGAAGCCTTGCCAGCAATCAACGTCGCCAGCCGCTTGCCAGCCTGCGCGGAGTACATCACGCCATTGCCGCCGTACCCCATTGCGTAATAGATCGACTGCGCCGGATCCGGCTGCGTGATACGCGGCATCATGTCGTGGCTGACATCGACCCAGCCCCACCACGAGTAATCGACCTGGATCCCCTGCAGCGCCGGGAACTTGCGGTGCATGTCGCCGATCAGCTTCTGCTTGTACTGCTCCTGCGGCGCGTCGTTGCCGGTGATGGCGCTGCGGCTGCCGATCTGCAGGCGGCCGTCTGGCATCAGGCGGTAGTAGTGGCGCAGGATGCGGGTGTCGGTGATGACCTGCGTGGTGCGGAAGTTGCACGCGGCCAGTTCGCTGGCCGTGAGCGGGCGCGTGACGATGGAGTTCGACAGGATCGGGAACAGCCGGTTCTTGAGCTCGCGGTGCAGCGTCTGCGAGGTATAGCCGCCGGTGGCCACACCCACCGCACGGGCGCGCACGATGCCGCCGGGGGTGCGCAGGTAATGCACGCCGTTACGCGTTTCCCAGCCGGTCACCGGGCTGGACGGATGCACCCTGGCGCCCAGCTCGCGCGCGCGGCGCAGGTAGCCGAAGGCGAGCTTGCCGGCGTGGATGCCGATGCCTTCGGGCTCATGCATGGCGCCCGCGGCTTCCTTGTCGTCGACATACTCGCGCCGCACGGTGTCGGCGTCCATGATCCGTGCGTCGTACTTGAAGACTTCGCGCAGGAGCTTGGCTTCCTTCTCCAGCGCCGGCATCACCTTGGCGCGGTGCGCGATATACAGGTGGCCGCCGGGCTGCGGGTCGCAGTTGATGTCTTTGATCAGGCCCTTGAAGGTCTCCATGCCGTCGCAGACTTCCTCATGCAGGCGCAGCGCGGTATCCAGGCCGTAGCGCTGGATCCACTGCGAGCGCTTGAGCCGCCCGGACGCGCATTGCGCCTGGCCGCCGTTGCGCGTGCTGCAGCCCCAGCTGACGCGGTTGGCTTCGAGCACGGTGGCCTTGATGCCGTATTCCTGTGCCAGGAAGATGGCGCAGGTCAGGCCGGTGAAGCCCGAGCCGATGATCGCCACATCCACGTCGATGTCGTGCGTGATCGGGCCGTCGTCGGCGGGCGGCTCGCCGGCGGTGCCGATCCAGTAGGTGGGCGCGTACTCGCGGCCGTGGCCGGGATTGGGGGTGTGCAGCGGGTCGTAGGCGGGGTCGTACGGGCGGGCGGGAGCGGTGGACTGCTCGCCGGCAAGGAGGCTGCGGGGGGCTACGGCTTGCATGGCGCGTCTCCTCGGTCAGGCTGCGGGCGCTACGACGGGCGGGCGATCCTTGCGGTACGCGTTCTTGACCGCGATCTTGCCGTCGCGGAAGGTGAAGACGTCCACCATGCGCGCCTCGATGCGGGCGCCGTCGGCACGGGTGCCGCGGAAGGTGGATTCGCTCACGCCGCGGTCGCCCACGACAAAGTGGTCGCCATCGACCCACTGCGCGTCGGGGAAAGTCTGCCAGGCCAGCTGGAAGCCTTCGCGCACCGCGTCGCGGCCGATAAAGCTGCGGCCCAGCAGCTCGGGCCCGGCCACGCCGTGGAAGGCGCAGTCATCGGCCATGAAGCCCATCAGGGCCTCGATGTCGTGGCGGTTCCAGGCGTCATTGAAGGCCTGCAGCAGTTCGATGCCGGCGGCGGTGTTGTCCTTGGACATGGGTTGGTCTCCTGAGTGTTGTCTGCCGGTCCGTGGGGAACCGGCCATGACTCGAGGATAGGGAAGCCGCGCGCGGCGCTGTAGCGCCAGTTCGGGACAATCGCTTGGGCCAGCGGCGGCAGACACCGCCGCGGGCTGGCTCAGGCCGCGGGACGGACCCGGGAAGTGACGGCGGCGATGGTTGTGGCGCCGCTGGCGGTGGCCTGCAGCTCACGCGCCACGCCCGCCAGCACGCGGATGCCGGGCTCGATGCGGTCCAGCGAGATCGACGAGTATCCCAGCCGGAAGCCATTGCGCGGCGCGGGCTCGGCCATGAAGAAGACGCTGCCGGGCTCTATCAGCACGCCCTGCAGCTCGGCCAGCCGCGCCAGCGCATCGGCATCGAGCCAGGACGGCCCCT
Source organism: Cupriavidus sp. FW305-27 (assembly GCF_058787995.1). NCBI lineage: Bacteria > Pseudomonadati > Pseudomonadota > Betaproteobacteria > Burkholderiales > Burkholderiaceae > Cupriavidus > Cupriavidus sp. FW305-27. Next base: position 126,818 of record NZ_JBYTAG010000009.1, on the reverse strand, counting down.
CGATCCAGCATGAGGCGCCGCCGGCGATCGGCACCGCGCGGAAGTCAGGCATATGCGTGGCCAGCGCCGCCAGCACGGCTTCGGCGCGCTCGCGGTGCGCGGCCGCCAGCCGGCGCAGGTGCGCGTCATAGTGGCCCAGCGACAGGAACAGCGAGAACGCGCGCTGGATATACGCCGACGGATGCCGCAGCATCAGCCGCCGCGCGCCGCGCAGCTCGGCGATCAGTGCCGCCGGCCCGACGATATAGCCGATGCGCAGCCCCGGCGCCAGGCTCTTGGACAGGCTGCCGACATAGATCACGCGGTTGCTGCGGTCCAGGCTCTTGAGCGTGGGGGTGGGGTCGCCTTCGAAGCGGCTTTCGCTTTCGTAGTCGTCCTCGATCAGCACGAAGTCAGCTTCCTCGGCCTGGCGCAGCAGGGCCTGGCGGCGCGCCAGCGGCATGGTGACGGTGGTGGGGCACTGGTGGCCCGGGGTCACGTAGACGTAGTCGCAGGCGCGTTGCGCGTCAGACAGGGTCAGGCCGTCGCCGTCGACCGGCAGCGGCACCAGGTGGGAGGTGTGCGAGCCAAAGATATTGCGTGCGTCCGGATAGCCGGGGTCCTCGATCCCCACCGGCGTGTCGGGGCTGACCAGCAGGTCGGCCAGCAGGTACAGCGCCTGCTGCGCGCCCACGGTCACCACGATCTCGTCGGCGCCGGCCCACACGCCGCGGCGCGGCAGCACGCGGGTGCGGATCTGCTGCACCAGCGATTCGTCGTCGCGCAGGATCATGTCCTGGGCCCAGTCGTGGATGTCGAGCACGCTGAGCGCCTTCAGGCAGCATTCTCGCCAGTCCGCCGTGGGGAACAGCACCGGGTCGTACTGGCCGTAGATGAAGGGATAGGGGTAGTCGCGCCAGTTGGCGCGCTTGACGATATTGCGCTGCTGCGTGGGGCGGAACACAAAGCGCCGCTCCCAGTCCGGCTCGCCTGAGCGGGCGGGCACCGCCTCGCCGCGCAGCGAGGCCACGCCGCTCACGCGCGTGCCCAGGATCTCCGGGTTGACGAAGTAGCCGCTGCGCTCGCGCGCCACCAGGTAGCCTTCATCGACCAGCTGCTGGTAGGCCAGTACCACCGTGTTGCGCGCCACGCGCAGTTGCGCCGACAGCTCGCGGCTGCTGGGCAGCGGCTCGCCCTGCGGCAGCTGCTCGTCAAGGATGGCCGAGACCAGCATCTGGCGGATCTTGCCCTGCAGGCTCAGGCCCGAGTGGGCATGCTGCTGGAACAGCTGGGACCAGAGGGTGGTGGGAGACTTCAGGCTCATGGGGCAGGGGCGTTGCCTAGACGGCGAAGCGCGCCAGCATACCGCACCGGCGCGCCACGTCAGTCATGGTCAGTCATCAATACTCATGCAGGTCCGGGCGCGGCATCTCCGCCAGCGGCACTACCGGATCCACGCTACCGCGAAACAGGTGCCGCGCGGCGTAGGCCACCAGCAGGATGCCCAGGCTCACCACACCCAGCGCAAGCGGCGTGCGCTGGTCGGGGATGAAGGCCATCGCCACCACGATGCCGATCATGCCGACGATCGCCAGGTAGGTGAGGTACGGGTAGCACCACATGCGCACGCGCAGCTGGCCCGGCGCTTCGCGCTCCAGGCGGGAACGCAGGCGCAGCTGCGAGATCGCGATCAGGATGTAGACGAAGATCGCCACCGTGCCGTACGAGTTCACCAGGAAGGCAAACACCGTATCAGGCGAGACATAGGACATCACCACCGCACCGTAGCCGAACAGGGTCGCCACCAGGATGGCGCGCACCGGCACGCCGTTGCGGCTCACGCGGGCCAGCGACTTGGGGGCGTCGCCACGGCGGGTCAGCGCGAACAGCATGCGCGACGAGGCATAGAGGCCCGAGTTAAGCGCCGACAGCACCGCGGTCAGCACGATCGCGTTCATGATCTGCGCGGCCGCCGGCACGCCCATCACGTTCAGCGCGCTGACGTACGGCGTGGCGATGCTGTTGGAGTTCCACGGTACCAGGCAGACCACCAGCAGGATCGAACCCACATAGAAAACCAGCACGCGCGTGATCACCGAGCTGGTGGCCTTGGCCACTGCCTTCTGCGGCTCGGCGGTCTCGGCGGCGGCGATGGTGACGATCTCGGCCCCGAAGTAGAAGCCCGTGGCGGCTACCGCTCCGGTCAGCACCGGTACGATGCCGTGCGGCATGAAGCCGCCGTTGGCGGTCAGGTTGGCCACCTGCATGCCATGGGCACCGGGCGCCAGGCCCAGCACATAGACGCCGGCGACGAACAGGAACACGATGATCGCGGCCACCTTGATCGACGCGAACCAGAACTCGAACTCGCCGAAGGACTTGACCGACACCAGGTTGGTCAGCGTCAGCATCACCAGCAGCACCAGGCTGATGATCCAGTTGGGCACGTCGGGCAGCCAGTAGCGCACCAGGTCGGCACCGGCCACGGCTTCCAGCGCCACCACGATGACCCAGAAGTACCAGTACATCCAGCCGGTCAGGAAGCCGGCCAGGTTGCCCACCGCCGGGCGGTCGCGCCAGGCTTCGCGCGCATACTCATAGAAACCGCCGGTGCCGGGCATGGCGCAGGCCATCTCGCCCAGCATGCGCATCACCAGCACCACCAGCAGGCCGGTGATCAGGAAGGAAAGGACCGCGGCCGGGCCGGCGGACTTGATGACGACGCCGCTGCCGACAAAGAGGCCTGCGCCGATCACGCCACCCAGCGCGATCATGGTCATGTGGCGTTGCTTCAGGCCGTGGGATAGCCCGTTGCCGGACTCTGGTTGTTGGATCATGTTGTGTCTCCTGTGCTGCGCTAGCTGTCGGTACTGCGTTGCAGCCAGTACAGCGTTTAAGGCAGGCGCCACGGCTTCTCTTCGGTATAGATGGCAGGGCAGTAATTGCCAGCCTGGGGCCGTGGTCGTTCAGTATTTGCAATCCCGGGGAGGGATGGCCTATCCGTACATGTCGACTTGTCTCCGGTGATCGCTTAAAAACTGGAACAAGAAGTTCCGAAAAATTGTTCTTTCACTGGAATGTAGGCCGTTCGCAGGGGAAGGTCAACCAGAAGTTTCGATAATTGATATGATTTGACTCTGAAAATGAAACTTACCTATGATGGAGCCAGGCATGAACGATATGCGCCTCGCCAAAAGTGACGCCAAGCCGGATGGAGACACGCCGGCACTGCGTTTGTTCGGCCTGCTCGAAGTCATCGCGGAGAAGGACCAGTCCTTCAACCTGCAGGCGCTGGTGGAAGAAACCGGACTGCCCAAGCCCACGCTGCACCGCATGCTGCAGCAGCTGGAGGCGGCGGGCCTGATCCAGCGCAACGGCGACGGGCGGCAATACGGCACCGGCCTGCGGCTGCGCCGGCTGGCGGAGAACCTGTTGCTCAACAGCACCTCGCACGGTGCGCGCCACATGGTGCTGCGCCGGCTGGTGGAAGAGGTGGGCGAGAGCTGCAACCTGACCGCGTTCTCCGGCGGCGAGGTGCTGTACCTGGACCGCGTGGAAACGGCGGCGCCGCTGCGCTTCTACCTGCATCCGGGCTCGCGCGTGCCCGCGCACTGCTCAGCCACGGGCAAGCTGTTCCTGGCGCAGCTGGCGCCGGCGCAGCGCCAGCGGCTGCTGGCCAACGTTGAGCTGGAACGCTACACGCAGAACACGCTGACCGACCACGCGCAGCTGGAAGCCGAACTGGAGCGCGTGAAGCGCGACGGCTACGCGATGGACGATGAAGAGTTCCTGCCGGGGCTGGTCTGCATCGGCGTGCTGGTGCCGGCCGTGGACGGCGGCAAGTCCAACCTTGGGCTGGCGCTGCAGGCCCCGGTGATGCGCGTGACGCGCGACAAGGTGCTGCAATTGCTGCCCGCGCTGCAGCGTGCGGCGGGCGCGCTGGCGGCGATCGAGGCCGACAGCGCCGGCAGCTGGCAGGGCGGCGCGGAAGAGGACGAATAGCGCGCACGGCGTCACGCGGATTGCTCCGCTTGCCGCAGTGCCGATGGCATGGCAGCAAGCAACAAGGAGCATGAGGTGACGCAAGACCAGTTTGGCAAGCCGGACCGGATGATTCCGGTGCGCAGCGCGTTCGGCATCGATTCCGGCCTGATGGTGCCGGCCTTCAGCCAGCGCGACGACCACGTGCCGGAGATCGATCCGGCCTACCGCTTCCAGCCCGAGGTGACGCTGGCAATCCTGTCCGGCTTCATGCGCGACCGGCGCGTGATGGTGCAGGGCCTGCACGGCAGCGGCAAGTCGACCCATATCGAGCAAGTCGCCGCGCGGCTGAACTGGCCTTGCGTGCGCGTCAACCTGGACGGGCATATCAGCCGGCTGGACCTGGTCGGCAAGGACGCCATCGTTATCCGCGACGGGCGCCAGGTCACCGAATTCCAGGAAGGCATCGTGCCGTGGGCGCTGCAGCGCCCGGTGGCGCTGATCTTCGACGAATACGACGCAGGCCGGCCTGATGTGATGTTCGTGATCCAGCGCATCCTGGAGCGCGACGGCAAGTTCACGCTGCTGGACCAGAACCGCGTGATCCGCCCGCATCCGTCTTTCCGTTTGTTTGCGACCTCCAATACCGTCGGCCTGGGCAACGTCAACGGCCTCTACCACGGCACCCAGCTGCTCAACCACGCGCAGATCGACCGCTGGAACGTGGTCGCCACGCTGGACTACCTGCCGCATGAAGAGGAGGCCGGCATCGTGCTGGCGCGCGTGCCGGAGCTGGACCACGACGCCGGGCGCGCGCTGGTCGATGCGATGGTGGCGCTGGCCGGGCTCACGCGCCGCGGGTTTGCCGCCGGCGATGTGTCGGCGCTGATGTCGCCGCGCACGGTGATCAGCTGGGCCGAGAACTGCCAGATCTTCCGCGACCCCGCGCTCGCCTTCCGGCTGACCTTCCTGAACAAGTGCGACGAAGCCGAGCGGCCGGTGGTGGCCGAGTACTACCAGCGTTGCTTTGGCCACCTGCCGGGCGAAGCCGCCGGCGTCAGCTCCGAGTCGGAGCCCGCGCGATGAGTGCGGCCACGGTCGCGCAGCAGTTGCGCCGGCGCCAGCGGCAGGATGAGCTGTCCGGTGCCGCGGTGCGCGCGATCACTGGCGATGCGGCGCTGCATTTCCGCGACGGCCAGCTCTGGCGCGCGATGCGCCCGGTGCCGCAGCATGCGCCGCACTTGCGCACGGACCTGGAAACTGACACGGCCACCTGCCTGCGCGGCGCGGCCGATGGTGCCGCCCTGCGCCAGGCGCATTCCGACGCCGCGCTGCATCGGCAGCTGTGCCCGGCAGATGCGGTCGAGCGCCTGGTCTTCGAACTGCTTGAGCAGCTGCGTTGCGAGACCCGCCTGCCGCGCGGCATGGCCGGCGTGGCGGCCAACCTGCGCCACCGCTTCATGGCGTGGTCGCGGGCCTTCCATCGCTCCGGGCTGACCGAGGGGCATCTCGGCATCCTGCTCTATACCGTGGCGCAGGTGTCGTGGTCGCGCCTGACGGGTGAGCCGGTGCTGGAAGAGACCGAAGACCTGATCGAAGCCACGCGCGCCGCCATCGTGCCGGTGCTCGGCACCGCGCTGGCCGGCCTGCGCGCGCAACGCCACGACCAGGCCGCCTACGCCGCGCACGCACTGGCGCTGGCGCGCGCGGTGGCGCAGATGATCCGTACCGAAGCCCCGCTTGCCGGCGAAGACGACGACAACGCAGCCTCGGCTGCGCGCGCCGGGTTTGCGCTGTGGCTGGATTTCGACGAACCGCCTGCGGAAGACTTTGCACTGGCCGACAGCGGCCACAGCCGCGTGCTGGCCGACGCCACCGACGGCTACCGCGTCTTCACCACCCGCTACGACCGCGAAGTGCGCGCCGCCACGCTGGTGCGCCGCGCCTTGCTGGACGAGTACCGCACGCGGCTTGACGCACGCATCGCGCGCGCTGGCGTGAACATCGCCCGGCTGGCGCGCCGGCTGCGCGCCGCGCTGTCGCAGCCGCGCGTGGACGGCTGGTCCTTCGGCGAGGAAAGCGGCCGTATCGACGGCCGCCGCCTGGCGCAGCTGGTCTGCTCCCCCTCCGAGCGCCGGCTCTTCCGCCTGGAAGCGCACAAGGCTCATGCCGACTGCGTGGTCGGCTTCCTGATCGACTGCTCCGGCTCGATGAAGGCGCAGGCCGAGCCGCTCACGCTGCTGATCGACATGCTCACGCGCGCACTCGACCAGGCCGGCGTGGCCACCGAGGTGCTCGGCTTCACCACCAACGCCTGGAACGGCGGCCCCGCCCGCGCCGACTGGCTCGCGCGCGGCCGCCCGCAGCACCCTGGCCGGCTCAACGAGACCTGCCATATGGTGTTCAAGGACGCGCAGCGAAGCTGGCGGCGCGCGCGCACCGACATCGCCGCACTGCTCAAGGCCGACCTGTTCCGCGAAGGCGTGGACGGCGAGGCGGTGGAGTGGGCCTGCGCGCGGCTGCACGCCAGCGGCAAGGCGCGCCGCATCCTGGTGGTGGTGTCCGACGGCAGTCCCATGGATACCGCGACCGGGCAGGCCAACGACGCCTGCTACCTCGACAACCACCTGAAGGCCGTGGTGGCGCGGCATGAGGCGCTGCGGGATGTGGAAGTGCTGGGGCTGGGGGTAGGGCTGGACTTGAGCCCCTACTACCGGCACACGCTGGCGCTGGACCTGTCGCAGCCGGTGGACATGGCGATACTGGATGAGGTGGCGGGTCTGGTGGGGGCGAGGCGGCGGTAGCGGCAAGACTAGCGTTCGGAAACGCTGGCGCGAAGGCGCACCCGCCTGCCCCGCGCGGTATTCTTTCAGCCGCTCCTCAGCGCCCGCTCACCCGCGCATCGTCTCCCTGGGCTGCCATGACACCGCGATATCCCCATCGATAAAAGTCTGGCAGGCCAGCCGGAACCCCGTCGCCAGCTCCTCCTCGGTCAGCAGTTTCTTTTCCTTCGGCTTGACCGCGTCTGTATGCTCGTGGCCCTTTTCGATGCGGCATTTGCAGGTGCCGCACAGGCCGCCCCCGCACTTGAAAGGGATGCCGCCCTGCTCGCGCAGCGACACGCGCAGCAGATTGCTGTTGACGGGCGCGCTGACCGTCTTGCCGTGGTTGGTGAGGAAGGTGATCTGGATCATGGCGAAGATTGACTGAAGGTCAGGCGTTAGTAGTCAGGAGCGCCTGCCATGGCGACCGGGGCGGGCACCAGGGCGATGTCCATGCTGCCGAAGCTGGCCAGCTCGCGCAGCGCGACGCGGGCGGCTTCCAGCGTGGCGTACTTGTCGAGGAACTTGGTCGACACCAGGTTGACGATGCCGGGCGGCGTTTCTTCCATCACCCGCACCTTGGTGTCGGCGGCCAGTTCCGCGATGACAAAGCGCGCCGTGCGCTTGCCATAGAAGACGTAGTCGTATGCCTCGACCGCGGTCATGCCCGCGGTGGGCTCGGTGCGGAACTGACCGGGGCGGCTGGTGAGAAGGACGAACATGTCAGACATCCGCGCCGGCCGTGGCCACGATGGCAGGCGCCTGGGCGGGCAGGTCGTCCTGGGCCAGTTCGATGTCATGCTCGATCCAGAGCTGGCAGGCCAGCCGGTAGCCCTGTTCGAGCCGCTCGCCGAGTTGCTTTTTCTCTTTCCAGTTGGGCGGCGGCAGGTGTTCGGCGCCGGCGATCACGCGGCAGGCGCATTTGGAGCACTTGCCCATGCCGCACTCGTAGCGCAGGTTGGGGTAGGGGAACTGGCGGATCCCGGCGCGGACGACCAGGTTGGTCTGGGGTTTGACCTCGTCGACGAAGGTCTGGCCCTGCTTGTGGAAAGTGACTGTCGGCATGGCGCGGTTCCTGCCGGGCTGGCCGCCCGGCCTCATGAATTGTCGAAAAAATCGGAGGGGCCTGGCTGTTGCTTGCGGCCGTCTACGACCACAACACCATCGCGGCGACGGTGGAGCATGCCAGCCCGATCAGCACCGGGATCAGCAGCGCGCGCACCGCGTCCAGCACCGGCACGCGGGCGAAGCCCGCCACCGCGATCAGCGACGACCACGCCACCAGCGTGCCGCCGCCGGTCCAGACCGCGCCCATCTGGCCCACCGCGGCCAGCGTCGCGGGGTCGAAGCCGACCACCGGGCCGAGCGCGCCGGCCAGCGTGCCGGTCAGCGGCAGCCCTGCGAAACCGGAGCCGTCGATGCCGGTGATCATGCCGACCAGCAGCACCCCGAAGGCGACCAGCACGTGGTTGTCCGGGATCATGTGCTGGTAGGCCTGGATCAGCTCGAACAGCAGGCTCGGCGCCTTGCCCGGCGGCAGGCCCAGGATCTGCGCGGCGGTTTCGCCGGCGCCGACGAAGAAAAAGCCCGCGATCGGCAACACCGAGCCCATCGCCTTGAAGGCAAAGACAAAGCCGTCGGTGATGTGCTCCGGGCACACGTCGAGCATGCGGCGCGGGCCTTCCGCGGCCAGCGTCGCCAGCATCATCAGCACCGCCGCGACGCCGCCGACCAGCGCAGCCGCATCGCCGCCCTTGAGGTCCTGCACGCCGGTACCCAGCTTGGGCAGCACCATGACGGCGACCACTGCGAGGAAAGCAATCGGCGTTACGATCGCGAAGCATTTCGACCACTTCACCCGGCGCCGGGCCACCATCGCCAGGCTTGCCTCGATATTGCTGTCGCTGGCCAGCGGCTCGGCGTGGGCGGTGCCCCTGGCGATCTCGGCCTTGTCGAAGGTACCGCCGCCTTCCAGCGCCTCGGCGCTGCCGCTGGCGCGCGCCTGCCAGCGGTCGAGCAGGGTGCCGCAGGCGGGGACGATATGCTTGCGCATCGACAGATAGGCCAGGCACAGCGCAATCGTGCCGGTGATGATCGACAGCGCCAGCGCGCGATCGGCCACCACCGCGGCGCTCACCGCCGCGCCGGCCGCCTTGGCGCTGATGCCGGGCGCGACGCCGATCACATAGTCCGATGACAGCGCCATGCCCTGGCCGGCGATGGCGATGGCCATCGCGCCCGCCAGCGGCGGCAGCCCCGCCGCGATAGCGGCCGGCAGCAGGATCGCGGAGACCAGCGGCACGGCCGGGGTTGGCCAGAAGAACAGCGAGATGACGTAAGTGATGCCCGCCAGGATAAAGAACGCCGAATGCCCGTTCTTCATCACCACGCGGAAGGGCTCGACCATGCGGATGTCGGAGCGCAGCGTTTTGAGCGCATTGAGCAGCGCCGTCATGAACGCGATCACAAGGAAGATATTGAACAGCTCCTTGGCGGCAACCAGGCTCGCGGAAAACACCCCGCCCAGCGCCGAAACCGGGCTGCCGGTAAGCGCAAACACGACCAGGGCGGTGCCAACGATCGACGGCACGACAACATTGGCGCGCAGGATCATCGTCAGCACGATGACTGCTACCCCTGACAGATAGATCCAGTGCGCGGCACCGATCACGACTTGTTGTGACATGAAGACTCCCTTGGGGCGGAGGGGTTGTGGGGCCCGGATTCCCTCTCAGCTTCGGAATCCGGTGTTGGTATACTATATTCCGATGCAATCTCGCGACAACAGGTTTTTCATCCGGAATTACGCCTAGCCCAGACTGGTGCAAGTTGCCCGAACGTCGCACATTTATTGGGCCTGCGGCGGTATGTGGCGTCCTCCAAGTGATGCGCGGACAGGTGAGTGATTTGCAAGGTCGCCGCCGCGACATGTAGACTGTATACCGTTAAGCGCAGCTTCCTCGCGAAGTGCGAGCAATATGAGCAGGAGGCATGCCCGCATAAGGCCGTCCCTCCAACCCGCTTCGTATGCCCTCCAAGCTGCTGTCCCGACTTGCTGCCATGACCTCTGCCTTGCCCGCCACGTTGTACTCCCTGCTCCCCACAGGCCTCTCCGTCTCCACTTATCTATGGATGGGTGCGCTCATCCTGGTGGGCGCTTGCCTGCAAGGCGTGGGCGGGATCGGCTTCGCGATGCTTTCGGCGCCGCTGGGCGCAATCTTCTTCCCGGACCTCGTGCCGGGTCCGCTGCTGGCGATGGGCTGCTGTCTCTCTTTGATGGGCGCGCTGCGTGAGCGGGAGGCGATCGCGTGGCGCATCGCAGGCTTCGCCCTGATCGGGCGCGCGCTTGGCGGGGCGGCAGCGGTGCTGACCATGGCGTGGCTGGCGCCGGGGCCGCTGGGGGTGCTGTTCTCAGTGTCGATACTCGCCGCCGTGGCGCTGAGCCTGCTGGGCTGGCGCCTGCTGCCGACCTCGCCCAATGTGGTCATCGCCGGCACCGTGTCGGGCTTCATGGGAACGATCACCTCGGCCGGTGCGCCGCCGTTCGCGCTGGTCATGCAGCACATGGCGCCGGCGCCGATGCGCGCGACGATGGGTTGCATCCTGTCCGGCGGCGCGGTGCTGTCGCTCTCCATGCTGGCGCTGGCGGGGCGCTTCGGTTTGCCGCAGCTGGTGCTGGCGGCGGCCCTTGCGCCATTCCTGTTTGCGGGTTTCGCGCTCTCGAACCGGTTGCGCGGGTACGTCTCGCCCGGGGCGGTGCGCCGGCTGCTGCTGGGTCTTTGCGCTGCCGGGGCACTCGGTGTCCTCGGCCGCACTGCCTTTTCGTGACGCTCTGGCCCGCAGAGATCACTGTCTTTCCTGTCTCCATCCCAACCAGCGGAGTTCCCATGCAGCACATTACAGACGCGATGATCGATGCCCACGTCAGCCCGGACGATGCCCGGCAAGTCATGGAAGCCGCTTTTTCCAGCTTCGGTCGCGGCGACGCCGCGATGCAGGAGCGCATTCGCACCGAGGCGGGCGGCGTCAAGCTGTCCACGCTGGGTGCGGTGATCCCGCAGCAGGGCGTGGCGGGCGCGAAGGTCTACACCACCATCAACGGCCAGTTCTCCTTTGTCATCCTGATCTTCTCGACTGACGACGGCCGGCCGCTCGCGTCGTTCGACGCCGGCGCCATCACGCGCCTGCGCACGGCCGCCTGCACCACGCTCGCGGCGCAGCGGCTGGCCCGGCCCGGCGCGCGCACGCTGGCGCTGTTCGGCGCCGGCACGCAGGGTGTGCAGCACGCGCGCCAGCTCAGCGAGACGCTCGGGCTGGCGCGCATCCTGGTGTCCGATCCGCACGCCGATGCCGGCATGCCGGCGCGGCTGTCGGCGCTGTGCGGCATCCCGGTCACGCTGGCGGAGCCCGATGCTGCCGTGGCCGAGGCCGATATCGTCGTCACGGCGTCGCGCGCGACCACGCCGCTGTTCGCGGGCGTGTCGCTCCGGCCTGGCGCTTTCGTCGCCGCCATCGGCTCCAGCCTGCCGCATACGCGTGAGCTGGACGATACCGCGCTGCGCCGCGCCGCCGCCGTGGTGGTCGAGTGGCGCCCGCAGTCCGTGCGCGAGGCGGGCGACATCGTGCTGGCCGATTCGCAGGCTCTTCCGCGCGAGAAGATTGTCGAGCTGGGCGAGGTGGTCCTTGGCAAGGTGTCGCCGCGCCAGCGGGACGACGACATCGTGATCTACAAGTCAGTCGGCGTAGGGCTGGAGGACGTGGCGCTGGCGGGCTTCGCCTGGTCCCGCATCGCCGGCGCGGCGGAGCGTCGCGCGGCCTGAGCGCCATTGCCCGCGACACCGACGGGTAAACACTTACATGATTAGTCAACGAAGCCCTTGTCGTCGCTGCCTGGTTGTATATAGTATACAACCATGCAAGGGCTGATCGATTTGCGAAGCGACCCCGGCATCCAACCCACTTAATCGCCCCACCTCGCCAACCAGGAGCCTCCGCCATGGCCGAACTGATGAACCGCGAAGCATTCCGTGCCGCCCTCGAAGAAGCCATCAAAGGCAAGAGCGCCAACAAGGCGCCGTTCAGCGTGGCCTGGGCCAGCGGCAAGCTGACCCGCGCCCATCTCGCACGCTGGGCCGAGAACCACTATCACTACGTAGGCCCGTTCGCGGATTACCTGGGCTACATCTACGCCCGCACCCCGGACCGCTATACCGAAGCCAAGGATTTCCTGCTCGCCAATATGTATGAGGAAGAGATCGGCGGCGACCGCCATACCGACCTGCTGATCCGCTTCGCCGAAGCCTGCGGCACCACCCGCGAGCGCGTGATCGACCCGGACAATATGTCGCCCACCACCCGTGGCCTGCAGAGCTGGTGCTACGCCGTGGCCATGCGTGAAGACCCCATCGTCGCGGTAGCCGGGCTGGTGGTCGGGCTGGAGTCGCAGGTGCCGTCGATCTACCGCAAGCAGACCCCGACGCTGCGCGACAAGTACCAGTTCACTGACGAGGAAGTCGAATTCTTCGACCTGCATATCGTCTCGGACGAGATCCACGGCGAGCGCGGCTACCAGATCGTGCTGGAGCACGCCAACACGCCGGAGCTGCAGCAGCGCTGCCTGAAGATCTGCGAGATCGGCGCGCAGATGCGGCTGCTGTACACGACGGCGCTCTATCACGACTACGTCGAGAAAGAGCTGCCGCTGCCCGAACTCGACATGGCGGCCTGAGCGCCGCAGCGCAACCGGATCGACGATGACTGTATTCCTCAACCATATCGACGGCGAATGGACGGCCTGCCAGTCGGGCCGCACCTTCGATAACGTCAACCCGGCTGATACCGCCGATATTGTGGGCCGCTTCCAGGCGTCTGCCGCGATGGACGCGCAGGCGGCCGTCGCCGCCGCCGCGGCAGCGTTCGCCGGCTGGAAAAAGACCCCGGTCGGCAAGCGCGCCGCCATCCTCAACCGCGCCGCCGAGCATCTCGAGGCCAACGCCGATAGCATCGCCGCCGAGCTGACCCGCGAGGAAGGCAAGGCGCTGGCGCTGGCCCGCGACGAGGTGCTGCGCTCGGCCCAGACGCTGCGCTTCTATGCAGTGGAAGGGCAGACCTTCACCGGCGAGGTGTTCCCGAACGACGACCCCGACCAACTCGTCTACAGCCAGCGCGAGCCGCTGGGCGTGGTGACCGTGATCGCGCCGTGGAACTTCCCGGTATCGATCCCGGCCCGCAAGATCGCCCCGGCGCTGGTGACCGGCAACACAGTAGTGTTCAAGCCGTCGTCCGAGGCGCCGCTGTCGGGCTACCGGCTGGCCGAGGCGCTGGTCAAGGCCGGCCTGCCCAAGGGCGTGCTGAATTTCATCACCGGCAGCGCGGCGGAAATCGGCGCTGCCATCACCGAGGCGCCGGCCGTGCGGGCGATCTCGTTCACCGGCTCGTCGCGCGCCGGCGAGCAGATCCACCGCGCCGTGCCGCTGACCACGCGCACGCAGATGGAGCTGGGCGGCAAGAACCCGCTGATCGTGATGGAAGACGCCGACCTCGACCGCGCCGTCGACCTGACCATCAAGGGCGGCTTCTCGCTGTCGGGGCAGGCGTGCACCGGGACCAGCCGCGTGCTGGTGGCCGAGTCCGTCAAGGCGGCATACACAGAGCGGTTGCTGGCGAAGGTCGCCACCCTCAAGGTCGGCAGCGGCATGACGGCCGGGATGGACCTCGGGCCGCTGGCGTCGCACAAGCAGCTGGAAACGGTGCTGCGTTACATCGATATCGGCAAGTCCGAGGCGACGTTGCTGTGCGGCGGCGCGCGCCTTGCCGGCGGCGACTTCGACAAGGGCTACTACGTGGCGCCGACCGTGTTTACCGACGTGACCCAGCAGATGCGGATCGCGCGCGAGGAGGTCTTCGGGCCGGTGATCGCCATCCTGGGCTTCACCGACTACGCCGACGCCATCGCCAAGGCGAACGACACCGAGTACGGCCTGGCGGCGGCCATCGTCACCAGCAACCCGCGCTACATCCACCACTTCGCCACGGACATCGAGGCGGGCACGGTCAAGGTCAACCGCACCACCACCGGCAACCTGGTCAACGCGCCCTTTGGCGGGGTAAAGCGGTCGAGCACCTCGACCTTCCGCGAGTCGGGCCGCACCGGCCTGGAGTTCTATACGCAGGTCAAGACGGTCTACCGCGGCGCCTGAGCCCGGCCGTCACAAGGAGTCATAGAGACATGAAAAAAGCCATCAAGCTGGAACTGCGCGAGGCGCGCCATATGGTTGCAGCCGCGATCCGGCGCTCGGAGGAAATCGGCGTGCTGGAGTCGATCTGCGTGGTCGACGAGGGCGGCTATCCGCTCGCGCTCGAGCGCATGGACGGCGCCCGCATCACCGGGCCGCAGATCGCATGGAACAAGGCCTTCACGGCCGCGGGCCACAAGCGCTCCACGCACCTGTTCACCACGCCGCCCAACGGGCCGGCACTGCCAGGCAACGAGGCATTCGGCATCCAGTGGAGCTTCGAGGGCAAGTTCGCCGCGTTCGTGGGCGGCTTCCCGATTGTCGTCAACGACGAGGTGATCGGCGGCATCGGCCTGTCCGGCGGCAATGGCGAGCAGGACACGCAGGCCGGGCTGGCCGCGCTGCTGGCGCTGGCCGAGCTGCTGGCGCCGCAGGACCTCAAGGTGTTGGTGCAGGCCGATATCAAGAAGTAGGAGGCGCCATGTCGTACCGCATCCAGATCGCCGAAACGCAGCAGGTCTTTTTTGTCGAACGCGGCGAGACCCTGCTGCAGGCCGCCGGGCGCGCCAGTATCGCCTTGCCGCGCGACTGCCAGCTGGGCGGCTGCGGCACCTGCCGTATCCGGCTGCTGGCCGGGCAGGTGCGGTATGACGAGGAACCGTTCGGTCTGGCCCCGGACGAGGCCGCCGCCGGCTACGCGCTGGCCTGCCAGGCGCAGCCGCTGGGCGACCTGGTCATCAGCACGGCGCGCGAGGACGAGGCCTGCGCCGAGCCGGCGCGTTATCGGGCGCTGGTGCAGGCCGTGCGCGCGTTGTCGGCTGACGTTTTGCATATCGAACTGGAAGTGCCGGACGCTGGTGCGCTCGACTATCGTCCCGGCCAGTACCTGAAGCTATTGAGCGAGGATGGGCGCGCGCGCAGCTTCTCGATGGCATCGGTGCCGCGCGACGGACGGGTCGACCTGCATGTGCGGCGCATCCCGGGCGGCGCCTTCACCGACGGCATCCTGCCGCAGATGAAAGCGGGCGACGCCGTTGACGTCGAACTGCCGCTCGGCAGCTTCTTCTACCGCGCCATGGATTACCGGCCACTGCTGATGGTGGCCACCGGCACCGGGCTGGCGCCGATCAAGGCCATCCTCGAATCGCTGATGGACGATCCCGACTGCCCACCGGTGTCGCTCTACTGGGGCATGCGGAAGCCGGAAGACCTGTACCTGCACTCCGATATCCCCGCCTGGGGCGAGCGGCTGTATGACTTCCAGTACGTACCGGTGCTGTCCCGTGCCGGCGCAGGATGGCAAGGACGGCGCGGTTACGTGCACGATGCGGCGCTGGCTGACCTGGGTGACCTGAGCGAGCACGCCATCTATTTGTGCGGTTCTCCCAATATGATCCGAGACGCGCGCACCGCTTTCCTGGCGAGCGGCGCCAGTACGGATCACATTTATGCGGACAGCTTCACCTTCCAGCATTGTTAAGACATGGCGGTATACAGGGAACGGCTGGTATACAATGATGCCAGCCTTTCCGCTTACGCCTTTGCCGACCCATGTCTCTCACTCCATCTCCTGCCGCGCCCGCCGAGCCGCTGAGCCTCGGTGCCAGCCACTCGCCGCTGTTCGCCCTTGTCACCGACAAGCTGCGTGAAGGCATCCTGAACGGGAAGTACGCGCCAGGTGAACGGCTGGTGGAAAACAAGCTGTCGGCCGAACTGGGCGTGTCGCGCATCCCGGTGCGCGAGGCGCTGCGCGCGCTGGCCAGCGAGGGCCTGGTGGTGATCGAGCCGCGCCGCGGCGCAACCGTTGCCAGCCTGTCGCCAGTGATCGCGCGCGAGATGGTGGAGGTGCGCGCGACGCTGGAAGGGCTCAACGCCAAGCTCGCCGCGCAGCGCCGCGACCCGGCGCTGGTTGCTGAGCTGGAGAGCGTGCTGCGCCAGGGCATGGATGCCGCCGCCCAGGGCCGCGCGGATGAGTTGCTCGCCCTCAATACCCGCTTCCATGAGGTGCTCGGCACCATAGCCGCCAACAGCGTGCTGCAGGAAATGATGCGTTCGCTGCGCGAGCGCACCGCGGTGCTGTTCGGCCCGGCCAACGTGGTTCGCGCCCGTCAGAACTGGGATGAACACGCCCAGATCCTGCAGGCAGTCATCGCCGGGGATGCCGACCTTGCCGCCTTGCTGGCCGCGCGCCATGTCTACAGTGCCGCCAAGGCGGCAGACTTGCCGGTGGACGGGCAGGGCAGGGCAGAGGCGGCCTGAGGGCGTTGGGCCCCGGTTTTTCCTCTCCCGTTTCCAGCATTTCGTTGCATGCCCGGCAACTGGGCATTGCATGCGCCGCCATGGCGCATTGCACCAATTTAGGTATACTGTAGGCATTCCAGATCAATAGGGATTTACCATGCAGTCGCCTGAGCAACGCTATCTTTCGCAACCCGTCGGCCAGCAACTGTTGCACCACTTTGCCGCGCGCAATGCCGTCCGCCATGCCACGCCGCTGCTGCCGCTGCGCCTGCGCGATATCGGCCGCTTCTTCCTGGCGCTGGGCGGCCGCGCCCCACGCCGTGGCCATTGCTGATCCAGCCTGACTGAGAGCCGGCGGCGTCAGCACGCCGCCGCTGCCTCCTGGCAGGCGTTCTGCCTGCCGACCATTCACCTTCTACGCTTTCCACTGCTGGCGTGCTTCAGCGCGCTCGCGCGTGACACTTTCGCTTGCGCTCCGTTCAATACGGAATATAGTATACCAACGCATTCGCAGCACTTCCCGAAGCTTGTCCTATACGCCCCCACCGCGCCGCTGCCGGCTCGGATAATGACAAGGAGTCGATGTGAACCTGTCCGACCGGGCTCCCGGCGGTTTTCCGCCGTTGTGGGAGGTGGCACAGCGGCTCGCCGCCGGCGAAGTCTCCGCGGTAGAACTGGTGGATGGCTGCGAAGCCGCGTGGCACGACTGGCACGGCATCATCAATGCGCTGGTGCTGTCAGATTTCGATGCCGCCCGCGCCGCGGCGCTGGAAAGCGACCGAAGGCGCCGGGCAGGGCAAGCGCGCGGGGTACTCGACGGCGTGCCGTTCTCGGTCAAGGAGTCGTTCGACGTCGCCGGCTGGCCGACCACTTGCGGCAATCCGGCCATGCAGGGCCGTGCGGCCCAGCACGACGCCGCGGTAGTGCAGCGCCTGCGCGATGCCGGCGCCGTCCTGCTCGGCAAGACCAACGTTCCGCTCGGCCTGCGTGACTGGCAAAGCTACAACGCCATCTACGGCACCACCCGCAATCCGCACGATCCGTCGCGCACGCCGGGCGGCTCGTCCGGCGGCAGCGCGGCGGCGGTGTGCGCCGGCCTGTCATATTTCGATGTGGGCTCCGATATCGGCTCCTCGCTGCGCAATCCGGCCCACTACTGCGGCATCTTCTCGCTCAAGCCCAGCCATGGCCTGGTGCCGCTGGCAGGCCACGGGGTGGGTCCGGCGCGCTTCGGCGAACAGGACATCAATGTCGCCGGCCCCTTGGCCCGCAGCGCGCGCGACCTGGAACCGGTGTTGCGCGCCATTGCCGGCCCGCACGGCGACGAGGCGCTGCCCTACCGCCTTGATCTGCCAGAGTGTCCGCACCGACGGCTGGCCGACTTCCGCGTCGCGGTGTTGCCCACCCATGCGCAGGCTGAATCCGACGGCGAGGTTGCCGCGCAGATCGAAAAACTGGGCTACTGGCTGGCCGGGCAGGGCGCGCGCGTGGACTGGCATGTGCGGCCGGATTTCGATGCGGCCGAACTGTGGCACGTCTACGTGACGCTGCTGCGCGCAACCACCGCGGTGCACATGGACGATGCGGCCTATGCCGACGCGTTGAACCGCACCGCCACAGCCGCCGCGGACGACCATGCCTACGCCACCCTCCAGTACACCGGCGCGACCCTGAGCCATCGCGACTGGCTGCGCCTGCAGGTGGCCCGCGAACGCTTTGCCACCGCGTGGCGGCGCTTCTTCTCCACCTATGACGTGCTGCTGTGCCCGGCCGCAGCCACCACGGCCTTCGCGCTGGACGAGGCCGGCCAGCCCTGGCAGCGCAGCCTCACCGTCAACGGCCGCGCGCAGCCGATGACCACGCAATTGTTCTGGGCCGGCCATTCCGGGCTGTGCGGGCTGCCTTCAGCGGTGGCGCCGATCGGGCCGGGCACCAGTAGCCTGCCGGTCGGCGTGCAGATCGTCGCCGGCCGCTACCGGGATCTCACCGCGCTGCGCTTTGCCAGCCTGCTGGAAGGCGCGGGCTACGCGTTCCGGCCCCCGCCGCGGCCGTCTGTCCTGCCGGCGGATCACAACAACTAAGCCACAACACCACACACACCACAGGGAGGGATCATGTTCGACTGGTTCCGTGATTTGTCGTGCATGGAGCGCAAGGGCTTCTATGGCGCGTTCCTTGGGCATGCGGTCGATGTCTTCGACTTCATGATCTATTCGTTCCTTATCTCCACGCTGCTGGGGCAGTGGGGCATGAGCAAGTCGACAGCGGGCGCCATCGTCACCTGGACGCTGGTGTCGTCGCTGGTTGGTGCGATCGGGGCCGGCATCCTGGCCGACCGCTACGGGCGCGTGCGGGTGCTGCGCTGGACCATCGTGGTGTTCGCGGGGGCCTGCTTCCTGTGCGGGCTGGCGCAGTCGCCGGAGCAGCTGATGCTGTTCCGCATGATCCAGGGCCTGGGGTTTGGCGGGGAGTCGTCGCTGTGCATGGTGCTGGTGACGGAGATGATCCGCAATCCGGTCCATCGCGGCAAATACTCGGGCTTTACCGCCAGCAGCTATTCCTTCGGCTGGGGCGCGGCGGCCATCGTGTACGCGATCGCATTCAGCGTGCTGCCGGCGGAGACGGCGTGGCGGGTCTGCTTCTTCCTCGGCATCCTGCCGGCGCTGGTGGTGGTCTACCTGCGCCGCAACCTGGAAGAGCCGGAAATCTTCCTGAAGAGCCGGGCGGCCGGCCGGCAGGGGGCGGCGCTGGCAGGCCTGGGCCGGCTGTTCCGTGGGCCGCTGCTGTCCAAGACCTTGTTGTGCAGCCTGCTGTCGGGCGGGATGCTGGGCGCGTACTACGCCATCGCCACGTGGTTGCCGACCTTCCTCAAGACCGAGCGCGGCCTGTCGGTGTTCGGCACCAGTTCTTACCTGGCGGTCACCATTATCGGCTCACTGATCGGCTACGTGGCGGGCGCCTACGCCACCGACCGCTGGGGCCGGCGGCTGACCTACATCGCCTTTGCGGTCGGGGCGTTCGTGGCCGCGCTGGTCTATATGGTGATCCCGGTGTCGAATACGTCGATGCTGTTCCTTGGCTTCCCGCTCGGCATCCTGATGCAGGGCGTGTTCGCGGGCATCGGCGCGACCATCTCCGAGTCTTATCCCAACGATATCCGGGCAACGGGGTATGGCGTTTCGTATAACGCCGGCCGGGTGATCGGTTCGCTGTTCCCGCTGTCGGTGGGGTGGCTGAGTACGGGGCACACCTCGCTGCCGATCGCGATCGCCATCGTGGCGGGAGTCGGCTACGCGATGGTAGTGGTCGCCGCGGTGCTGCTGCCCGAGACTACCGGTATGGACCTGGGGCAGGCGGGCGGCGGCGGGGAGAAGGAAGAGACCGCGCCGCTGGCGCAGCCCGCAGGCTCAATCGCCTGAGGCCCGTCCCGGTTCTAAGGGCGCGCGCGCCCTTAGAGCACCCACGCCGAAATCGCCGGCAGCATCAGGCTGGCCCCGATCCCGATCAACACCCCGAACGCCACCCTGCGCGTCGTGGCCGGCGAGAACGGCGGCGGAAAACGCCGCCCCAGCAACGTGGCGATCACCACCACCGGCACGGCAATGGCGGCCTGCACGCACACGGCGGCATCGAGCTGCCCCTGCCAGGCCGAGAACAGCGTGCGCACGGTGGAGGTCACGGTAAAGACCAGGATCAGCGCGCAACGGATTTCAACCGGCTTCATCGGCTGGCGGTAGAACTGGAAAATCAGCGGCGGGCCGGAGACGCCGAACATGCCGCTCAGCAGTCCGCCGAATACCCCGCTGACGAAGAAGGTGCCATCGCCGGAGCGTTGCGCCAGCGGCGCGGGCTTGAGTGCGGCGCTGAGGCCGCCATACAGGATCACGGCGCCCAGCAGCAGTTGCAGCAGGGTGGCTGCGCTGGAACTCAGGTACTCCAGCACCAGCACGCCGACCACTACCGACGGCAGGATGCCGATGGCTGCCGCGGCGACGGCGCGCCAGTCGATATGCTGCAGCTTGCCTGGCAGCGCGCAGGCGCTGTTGGCCAGCGTGACCAGGCTCACCACCGCGGCCACGGTGGCCACGGGCGCCAGCCCCAGTCCGCTGGTGACGCCCATCACGATCATGCCAAGGCCAAAGCCGGTCACCGTCTGGAAATAGGTGCCGGCACCGAGCAGGGCCTGCAGGCCCAGCAGCGGCAACAACAGTTCTGCCTTCATGCCGCCGCCTGCTCGCCCTTGCTGGCCTGTTCCGCGGTGGCTTGCGCCTGGACCACGGTGACGGCGATGACATGGAACACATCGTCCGCGCTGCAGCCGCGCGAGAGGTCGTTGGCGGGCTTGTTCAGCCCCTGCAGCATCGGCCCGATGGCCTTGGCGCCACCGACCCGCTCGGCCAGCTTGTAGCCGATATTGCCGGCTTCCAGGCTGGGAAACACCAGCACGTTGGCGTGGCCGTTCACCTGCGAATGCGCGACCTTGCGCGCGGCGATCTCGGCGACGATGGCGGCATCGAGCTGCACGTCGCCATCGATGGCCAGGTCCGGGCGTTGCGCGCGCACGCGCTCGGTGGCGGCCACCACCTTGTCCACTGCCGCATGGCTGGCGCTGCCACTGGTCGAGAACGACAGCATGGCCACGCGCGGCTCTTCCATCAGCAGCGTGCGTGCGCTGTCGGCCGCGGCCATGGCGATATCGGCAAGCGCATCGGCATCCGGATCCACCACCAGCCCGCAGTCGGAGAAGATCAGCCCGCCCTTGAGCGTGTGGAAAGGCTCGCACAGCATCATCAGGAAGAAGCTCGACACCAGCCGGAAGCCGGGTGCCAGCCCGATCAGCTGGATCGCGTTGCGCACCACGTCGGCGGTGGTGTGGTCGGCGCCCGCCACCGAACCGTCGGCGTGGCCAAGGCGCACCATCAGGTTGGCGAAGCACAGCGGATCGAGCACGGCGCGCTTGGCTTCATCGAGCGTCATGCCCTTCTTCTGGCGCAGCGCAAAGAGTTGCTGCGCGAACGAGGGCGTGAGCGCCGAGGTCGATGGGTCGACCAGCGTCATGCCGTCCAGCCCGATGCCGTGGATGGCCGCGGCGGCGTTGATCTGGCGCGTGTTGCCGACCAGCACGATGCGCGCGATGCCTTCCTGCGACGCGCGCTGCGCGGCCTGCAGGATGCGCGGGTCTTCGGCCTCGCACAGCACGATGCGGCGAGGCGCGGCGCGGGCGCGGTCGATGATGCGGAGGATGGCTTTCATGGTGGTTGGCTCGGTAAAACTGAAAAAAGGGCCAGCGACCTGCGCTATGCCCTTGGTGTTCTCCCCTCTCCCGCAAGCGGGAGAGGGAGCACGCCGTCAGCTGGCGGTGTGCAGTACTTCGATCAGACGTAGTCCTTGTACTTGTCCAGGTAACGCACCGGCTTGGCCAGCGCATCGCGGCGGAACGGGTCGCCCAGTTCACGCGTGCACATGATCTCGATGATCGTGGTCTTGCCATGATTCATCTGCAGGTCGATGGCGCGCTTCAGGGCCGGGCCGACATCTTCCAGCCGATCCACCACG
Source organism: Cupriavidus sp. FW305-27 (assembly GCF_058787995.1). Taxonomy (NCBI): domain Bacteria; kingdom Pseudomonadati; phylum Pseudomonadota; class Betaproteobacteria; order Burkholderiales; family Burkholderiaceae; genus Cupriavidus; species Cupriavidus sp. FW305-27. Next base: position 105,004 of record NZ_JBYTAG010000009.1, on the reverse strand, counting down.
ATGCCTTCCGCACCCATCGCCTTGGCGATGCCGGCAAAGCTCTGGTTGTCCAGCTCGCCCGCCACAAAGCGGCGGTTGTAGAAGTCCACCTGGTTCTTCTTCTCCGCGCCCCACTGGCGGTTGTGGAACACCACCGCGGTCACCGGGATGTTGTGGCGCACGCAGGTCATGGTTTCCATCAGGCTCATGCCCCAGGCGCCGTCACCGGCGTACGACACGGCCGGGCGGTGCGGTGCCGCGACCTTGGCGCCGATGATGGTCGGGAAGGCGTAACCGCAGTTGCCCCAGCTCATCGCCGCGAAGAAGCTGCGCGGCTTCTCGAAGCGCAGGTAGCTGTTGGCCACCGAGTTGATGTTGCCGATGTCGGTGGACACCATCACATCTTCCGGCATGGCCTTTTCCAGCTCGCGCAGCACCTGGCGCGGATGCAGGTAGTGGCCGCCGGTGGGCGTGCGCTCCTGCTTCTGCTCTTCGATCATGTCCAGGCTGTACGGGTCGCGCTCATGGGTCCAGTCGTCCAGCTCCTTCTCCCACGCGGCCTTTTCGTTGGCGATTTCGGTGGCGCGGGCCTCGCGGCTGGCGTCGCAGGCCAGCGTGCGGCCGGCCAGGCGCTGGCTCAGCGCGACCGCGGCGGCCTTGGCGTCGCCGCAGATGCCCACCGAGATCTTCTTCACCAGGCCCAGCATCTTGTGGTCGGCGTCGATCTGGATGATCTTGGCGTTCTTCGGCCAGTAGTCCATGCCGTGCTGCGGCAGCGTGCCGAACGGCCCCAGGCGCGAGCCCAGCGCGATCACCACGTCGGCGCGCGAGATCAGCTTCATCGCCGCCTTCGAACCCTGGTAGCCCAGCGGGCCGCACCACAGCGGGTGGCTGGCCGGGAACGAGTCGTTGTGCAGGTAGCTGTTGACCACCGGTGCGCCCAGGCGCTCGGCCAGGGCCTTGCACTCTTCGATCGCATCGGCCATCACCACGCCGCCGCCCGAGATGATCACCGGGAATTTGGCGTTGGCCAGCAACTCGGCCGCTTCGTTCAGGCTCTGCTCGCCGCCGGGGCCGCGGTCGAGGCGGCGCGGCTGCGGGATCTCGACGTTGACCTTGCCGTAGAAGTGGTCACGCGGGATGTTCAGCTGGGTCGGGCCCATTTCCGCGGTGGCGCGGTCGAAGCAGCGGGCGGTGAACTCGGCCATGCGGGCCGGGTTGGTGACGTGGCCCTGGTACTTGGTGAACTCCTGGAACATGGGCAGCTGGTTGGCTTCCTGGAAGCCGCCCAGGCCGATGCCCATGGTGCCGGCCTCGGGCGTGACGATCACCACCGGGCTGTGGGCCCAGTAGGCAGCGGCGATCGAGGTCACGCAGTTGGAGATGCCGGGGCCGTTCTGGCCGATCACCACACCGTGGCGGCCCGACACGCGGGCGTAGCCGTCGGCCATGTGGCCGGCGCCTTGTTCGTGCACCACCGGGATCAGGCGGATGCCCGCCGGCGCGAAGATGTCCATCGCATCCATGAAGGCCGAGCCCATGATGCCGAACATGTCGGTCACGCCATTGGCGGCCAGCGTTTCAACGAAGGCTTCCGACGGGGTCATGGTCTGCGGGCCGGCCGGGACCTGGCTCTCCTTCGCGGCGGCCGAGCCACCGGAAACGGCGGGATTCGAGGTGGTATCGAGGTCGCGCATGGCGTTGTCTCCTGATGAGGGTCTTATAAAGTGGAACAGGACGTTCCGGAAAATTGCTTGCTGGAGGAAATGTAGGCGGAAGACTTTGGTTGGTCAATAGGAAGTTTTGATTTACGGAATGAAATTGATGAAAAATTGAGACAAGATGCGGTTTTGAGTGCCTCGTACGGCATTTATAGGGGTCCGTTGGCCGTTCCAGAGCGGCGACGGAAGGTGCGCCGCGGGCGAGGGCTCACCTGCGGTGGCGGAAACAAGGGGGGAGGAGGGTCAGGCGTGCGGCACTCGGATGGCTGCGTGCCGGCCTGGGGGCGGTTCAGTGAATGAAGCCGCCCTTGACGAAGCGCACCGGCTCGGCGTCCATGCGCAGGAGCAGCGCAGTCAGCCCGTCAGCCGCGGGCGAAGGCGCGCGCTGTGCGCCGGCGTCCGGTCCCGAGACGCAGACCAGGTCTGCGTCGGACCATTGCCGCCCCGGAGTGCCGCGGGCGCGCAGCCAGCCGCCGCGGTCGGCCAGCAGCTGGGTGCCGGCCAGGCGCGAAGGCGATTGCCCGGCGATTGCCGCCACGGCCTGCCAGGCATGCGAGGAGACCGCGGCGCAGCCGGCACGGAAGCGCGGCACCTGCGCCGGCGGTTGCCCGTCAGGCGTGACCAGCACGGTCAGGAAGCGGGGATCCTCGAACGGCAACGATGCCATCCCGTCCACCGCCACCAGCCGCACGCGCTGGTCGCCGCGCCATTGCGACAGCGCCAGCGGCGCGGCATCGGCGCAGCGGATTGCCATCTCCGGCAGCCGCAACGGCACCGGCCAGTTGCCCTCGGCACCACCGCCGGCCGACAGCGCTTTCATGTAGTCGATCACAGCCCAGGCCTCGCGGAGGCCGAGCACATTGCCGAAGGCCGGCATGGTGGGCTGGCCGTGACGGTCGCGCATGCCGGCCAGCACATGCCAGAACAGCTCGCCATCGACGCGGCGCGCCAGCAGCGGGCTGACCAGCGTGGGCGGCCACTGCGCCAGGCTGGCGGCCAGCGGCCCTTCTCCGCGCCCGTCCGCGCCGTGGCAGCTGGCGCAATGCTGCGCATAGACCCGGGCGCCGAGCGCGATGGCATCGACGGAGAAGCGGGTAGGGCTGGCGTGGAAGCTGGTCGGCGCAGCCGGCACCAACAGCAGCGCTGCGCTGGGCCAGGGGGCCGCCACCAGGGCGAGCGCACCGGCGGCCAGCAGCACGCCGCGATGGCGTCGCCAGGCCAGCGCGGCGGCAATGGCCAGCACGGCAAAGACAAGGGCGCACAGGCTCAGGCCGACCTGGCGCGCGAGGCCCAGGTCGATCAGCAGGGTTTCGCCCGCCACGCGCCGTGCCCACGGCCAGGCTGGCTGGCCGTGGCTGTCGCCGGTCAGGCCAAGGGCATGCCATAGCGACAACAGGGCCAGCTGGAATTTCTCGATCAGAACCAGCAGTGCATTGAGCCATGCCTGCGGCGGCGGGCCGTTCATCTGGCGGCCCGCGAGGTGAAGCGCAACGCCATTACCAGCTCGCGTCCAGCCCCAGGTGGCGCAGCGCTTCGTGCCGCAGCCCGGTCAGCCGCGGATCGCCGCGATGGCGCGGGTAGGGCAGGTCGACCCGGATCTCCGCCGCGATGCGTGCCGGACGCTGGCTGAAGATGATCACGCGCTGCGCCAGGAACAGCGCTTCCTCCACGTCGTGCGTGACCAGCAGCGCCGAGAAGCGCGAGCGTTGCCACAGTTCGACCAAGTCGCTCTGCATTGCCAGCCGCGTCAGCGAATCCAGCTTGCCCAGCGGCTCGTCCAGCACCAGCAGGCGCGGATCGTTGACCAGCGCGCGCGCCAGCGCCACGCGCTGCGCCATGCCGCCCGAGAGCTGGTGCGGGAAGGCGCGGGCGAAGGTCTCCAGCCCTACGCGCCGCAACGCATCATCCACGCGCGGGCGCTGGCTTGCCAGCACGCCGCGTGCCTGCAAGCCCAGCGCGACGTTGTCCCAAACGCGCCGCCACGGGTACAGCGTGGGGTCCTGGAACACCACGATGCGCGACGGGTCAGGCTCGGCGATCGAGGTGCCGTCCTGCAGGATCTCGCCGGAGGAGGGCTGGTCCAGCCCTGCCACCAGCCGCAGCAGCGTGGACTTGCCGCAACCGCTGGGCCCCAGCAGCGCGACGAATTCGCCCGGTGCGACGCTCAGGTCGACGTCGTCCAGCACCTGCAGCCCGTCGCTGCCGCTGCCGAACCAGTGGCTGACCTGATGGATGTCGATGCGGGCACCGGTCTGGGCTTCCGCGGTGTCGTCTGCCGCCGCGTTAGCTCCCCTCTTCCGCGTGCGGGAGAGGGGAGTCTTCTTCACGTGCGTGTAGGGTCTCGATGCTTTCAACCGCTCAACAACACTCACCATTTCACCGTCCCCTTCTGCCACGACAGCACCCGGTCACGCGCCACGAACAGCAGCGTGATCACGCCCGAGAACAGCAGCGCCATCACGATCAGCGCCGCATACATATTGACGTAAGAAGCCCAGCCCTGCGCCCACGTCAGGTACCAGCCCAGGCCCGACTTCACGCCCATCATCTCCGCCGTCACCAGCACCGAGAACGAAGCGCCCAGACCCATGAACAGGCCGACGAATACCTGCGGCAGCGCCGCCGGGATCGCCACGCGCAGCACCAGGAACCAGCCCGAGGCGCCCATGGTGCGCGCCACGTCGTAGTAGCTCTTGTTGACGCCGGCCACGCCTGACCAGGTCAGCACCGCCACCGGGAAGGCGGTGGCCAGCGCGATCAGGAACACCGCGGCGGAATAGCTCGACGGGAAGAAGTAGAAGGTCAGCGGCAGCAGCGCGGTCGACGGCAGCGGGCCCAGCACGCGCAGCACCGGATGCACCCAGTAGCCGATGCGGCGCGACCAGCCGATCGACACGCCCACCAGGAAGCCGGCCAGCCCGCCATAGGCCACGCCCAGCCCGAGCAGCCTGAGCGTGTTCAGCGCGCTGTCGCCGAGGCGCCGCCAGTCGTCGGCATAGACCTCGATCAGCGCCTGTGGCGGCGCGAAGAAGGGCGTGGGCAGGATGGCGGTCTTGGCGGTCAGGATTTCCCACGCGGCCAGGGCCACGGGCAGCGCCACCAGCCACGGGCCGGCGGCGCGCAGCGTGGCCAGCGCGCGTTGCGCGGCCCGGACCCGCTGGCCGGCCAGCGCAACCAGTGCCAGCAACGCGGCGCCTGCCAGCGCCGCAATCCCCAGCTCTGTCGTATAGGCCCAGTCGCTGAAGCCCACCGCCTGGTTGGGCCACAGCCATGTCAGCGCGCCGAACGCGGCCCACGCCAGCGCGGCGAGGATGCCGGTGGCCCAGACCGGGCCGGACGCGCGCGCGCTTGCGGCGGCATGCGGCACGGGGGCCGCGGCTGGCTTGCGCGCAAGCCCGGCGTCGAATGCAGGTTGGCTTGTCGTCATGGCATCACCCCAGCACATTGGCGTAGACGTGCTGCGCCAGGCGTTTGGCATCGGTGGTCTTCTTCAGCACGCCGATGCGGCGGAAATCATCGGCGTAGAAGGCGATCTCGTCGCGCAGGTCGACGCCGGTCGGGTGGTGGGTATAGGTCAGCGTGGCGTAGAGCTTGCGCAGGTCTTCCGGATTGATCTTGGGCGAGTACCTGGCGAAGACCCTGGCGGCCTCGTTGGGGTTCTCGTTGACATAGTCGGTGGCCTGCACGATGGCGCGCGCCAGCGACGTGGCCGCGGGGCGGTCGTTGCGCACCAGTTCGCCGCGGGCGCCGACCACGCAGCAGACCTTGCGTGCGTACTCGCCGGTGAGGTTGGTGGCCAGTTCCACGTAGGCGCCGTTGGTGCGCTTTTCCAGCAGGTAGAGGTTGGGGTCGCCGTCGGCGATCGCCTGGATCTCGCCCTTGTCCACCGCCACGCCCAGCAGGTCGGCCGGGTACTGGCGCCAGGTGATGTCCTTGTCCGGGTCGATACCGTTCTTGGCCAGCAGGATGGTGAAGAAGTGTTTGCCCGGTGCCGCCAGGTCGCTGACGCCGACTGTCTTTCCCTTCAGCTGCTGCAGGCTGGTGACCCCCGCCGCTTTCGATCCCACCAGCCGCACGCAGCCGCCGTGCGAGCTGCCGATGATCTTGACGTCGAAGCCGGCTTCCAGCGGCTTGAGCCAGCGGTGGATCATGCCGACCGCGGCATCGGCCTTGCCGGTGGCGATCGATTCCAGCAACTGGTCGGTCGAGCCGCTGTAGTTGATCAGGTCGACCTGCAGGCCGTTCTTCTCGAAGAAGCCCTTCTCCTGCGCCACCACGATCGGCGTCAGGCAGAAGGCGTTCTGGTTCCACGCGAAGGTCAGCTTGCGCGGCGCCGACCAGGCCTGTCGGCCCAGGATCAGCGACGGCGCGGCGATGGCCGCGGCACCGGCCAGCCGCAGCACGCTGCGCCGGCGCGGGTCGGCGTGATTGTTGTTGTCCTGGCTCATGGCGAGACTCCCCGTCTTCGTTGTGTGGTGTGGCGAGGCCATCAGGCGGCCTTGCGCTCCGCCTGCTGCGCGGCGCCGTGCTGCGCCACCAGCTCGCGCACGCGCGGGATCAGCTCGCGGCCATAGTCGATGGCGTCTTCCAGCGGATCGAAGCCGCGGATCAGGAAGGTGGTGACGCCCAGTTCGTAGTACGCGAGCAGGGCCTGCGCCACCTGCTCCGGCGTGCCGATCAGCCCGGTGGAGTTGGAGCGCCCGCCGGTCTCGCGCGCGATCGCGGTCCACAGGCGCTGGTCGACCCGGTCGCCTTGGTCGGCTGCAGCGAGCAGGCGCCGTGCGCCTTCGCTCTGTTGCGGGCCGCCGCGGCTGTAGCCGGCCTGCACGCGCAGGGCGCGGGTGTGCTCCAGGATGCTGTCGGCGCGGGCCCAGGCTTTTTCTTCGGTCTCGGCCAGCACCGGGCGGAACGACACCGAGAAGCGCACCGTGCGGCCGTGCTGCGCGGCTTCGGCACGCACGCGGCCGGTCAGCTCGCGCACCTGCTCGAGCGACTCGCCCCACAGCGCGTAGACGTCGGCATGCTTGCCGGCGACGGCCAGCGCCGCTTCCGAGGCGCCGCCGAAATAGATCGGCACATGCGGCTGCTGCGCGGGCTTGACCTCCGAGAAGCCCTGGGTAAAGCGGTAGAACCGGCCTTCGTGGTCGAACGGCGCGGGCTCGGTCCAGATGCGGCGCAGGATGTGCAGGTACTCGTCGGTGCGCGCATAACGCTGGTCATGGTCGAGGAAGTCGCCGTCGCGCTGCTGCTCGCTGTCCGAGCCGCCCGAGATGAAGTGCACCCCGAGGCGGCCGCCGCTGAACTGGTCGAGCGTGGCAATCTGGCGCGCGGCCAGCGTCGGCGCGGTAAAGCCGGGGCGGTGCGCCAGCATGAAGTGGATGCGCTCGGTCACGCTGGCCGCGTAGGCGATGGTCAGCGTGGCCGACGGGCCGGTGGAATGGTGCGGCACCAGGATGCGGTCGAAGCCGGCCTGCTCGTGGGCCTGGGCAAACGCGCGCACATAGTCGCGATCGATCACCGGGCCTGACGGCGGATGGATCTCGGACTGCTTCTGGCTCTGGATCATGCCGATGAAATCGACGCTCATGCGCGTTCTCCTGTATTCGGTGAGGGCGGCAGCGTGACCGCCCGGATGGTGTTGGGCTGAGGCAGAAAGTACGACAGGCGCGCGCGCTCGCTAACGAATAAAAACGACGGTCCATATTCAATAAGCGTCGTTTTCGTAATGCGGTGCCGGCGCTACGCTAGGCGGCATTCGGTGCGGGCCGCGCGCCGGCAGCGCGCCTCGTCGTTGTCCTTCCCGGAGTCTTTTTCCATGTCATTAACGTCTACCCTGCGCAGGCTGCCCAGCAGCGAAGCGCGCCTTGGCGAGGTGCTGGCCGGGCTCTGCGCGCGCTTTGCCGCCAGTGCCGGCGCGCACGATGCCGCTGCCAGCTTTCCGCACGACAACTTTGCGCAGTTGCACGCCAATGGCCTGGTTGCGCAGGTGGTGCCGCACGCGCAGGGCGGCGGCGGGGCAGGCCTGGCGCAGGCGCGCCGCATCGTGGCCGCGGTGGCGGGCGGCGATGCCGCAACCGCGCTGGTGCTGACCATGACCTACCTGCAGCACCGCGCGATCGCCCGCGCCGATTCGCACTGGCCACAGACCGTGCGCGACCAGGTCTTTGCCAGTGCGGTGCAGGACGGTGCGCTGATCAACGCGCTGCGGGTGGAACCGGAACTGGGATCGCCGGCACGCGGCGGCCTGCCGGCCACGGTGGCCACGCGCGTGGCCGACGGCTGGCGCATCAGCGGGCGCAAGCTGTACAGCACCGGCATCCCGGCGCTGCGCTGGCTGGCGGTCTGGGCGCGCACCGATGAGCCTCAGCCGCGCGTGGGCGTGTTCCTGGTGCCCGGACCGGCGGCCGCCATCGCGGGCGTGCGCATCGTCGAAAACTGGAACCACCTTGGCCTGCGCGCTTCAGGCAGCCATGAGACCGTGCTCGACAACGTCTGGATCCCGCCTGACCACGCGGTCGATATCCGTCCGCCGTCAGCATGGGCGCCGACCGGTGCCAGCCAGGCCGACATCGACGCCAACGCCGACCAGCAGGGCTGGATGATCGTGCTGCTGGGCAGCCTCTATGACGCGGTGGCACGCGCTGCCGCCGCATGGATCGGCGATTTCGTTCGCGAGCGCGCGCCCGGCAGCCTGGGCGCACCGCTGGCCACGCTGCCGCGCGTTCAGGAAGCCATCGGCGAGATCGCCGCGTTGCTGCGGGCCAATCAGGTGTTGCTGGACGATGCCGCCGCGCGCACCGACGCGGGCGAGGCGCCCACGCCGGCCGACAGCGGGCTGCTCAAGTACACGGTGACCGGCAATGCGATCCGCGCGGTGGAACTGGCACTGCAGCTCTCCGGCAACCACGGCTTGAGCCGGAACAACCCGCTGGAGCGCCACTACCGCGACGTGCTGTGCAGCCGCATCCATACGCCGCAGAACGATTCCATCCTGGTCGCCGCCGGGCGGGCGCAGCTTGGCCTGTAAGCGCGGGCCTGCCTGGCCGTGCTATGTTTGCAGCAGCACCGCCCCGCGGAGGGCCGCAGCGCAGGCGCCCGCCGCGCCGGCAAACCAGAACGAGACACTCCGGAGTCATTCCCATGGGCAGCACCCCCACCCCCAACCCGCTCGCGCCGCTGCGCGACTTCATCACCGGCCTGGCCGCGCTGCTGGACCAGCAGCCGGACGAGCCCCGCATCCTGCGCGAAGGCGGGGCGCTGCTGGCAAGGCTGGTTGCGCGCGACAACTGGCTGCCCGATGCCTGGGCCCAGCCGCATCCCGAGTACTACCAGCAGCACCTGCTGCATTGCGATTCCGCCGAACGCTTCTCGGTCGTCAGCTTTGTCTGGGGACCGGGCCAGCGCACGCCCATCCACGACCACACCGTATGGGGCCTGATCGGCATGCTGCGCGGCGCGGAAGACTCGCAGCCATTCGTGCTCGACGCCGGCGGCCGGCCCGTGCCGCATGGCGACGCCGTGCGCCTGCTGCCCGGGCAGGTCGAGGCCGTGTCGCCCACGGTCGGCGATATCCACCGTGTCAACAACGTGCATGACGACCGCGTCTCGGTCAGCATCCACGTCTACGGCGCCAATATCGGCGCGGTGCGCCGTTCGGTCTATGCCGAGGATGGCACGCGCAAGCCCTTTATCTCCGGCTATTCCAACCAGACCCTGCCCAACCTGTGGGACCGCTCCCGCGAAGTTGCCCAGTCATGACCAAGATTACTGCTACGCAAGCTGCATCGGTTTTCCCGACCTATTCGCCCGAGGACGTGCGCAAGGCCCTGCTCAACCACGACGAAATCGCACTGATCGATGTGCGCGAGGAAGACCCCTTCGCGCAGGAACACCCGCTGTGGGCGGCCAACTTCCCGCTGTCGAAGCTTGAGATCGAAGCGTGGGCGCGTATCCCGCGCCGCGACACGCTGATCGTCGTCTACGGCGAATACGCTGGCACCGACCTGGCGCCGCGCGCCGCGGCCGTGCTGCGCGAGCTGGGCTATACGCGCGTGCATCTGCTGGAAGGCGGACTGCGCGCCTGGATCGACGGCGGCGGCGAGGTGTTCCGCGACGTCAACGTGCCGAGCAAGTCGTTCGGCGAAGTCGTCGAAGCCAGGCGCCACACGCCGTCGCTTGCCGCCGAGGAAGTGCAGGCATTGATCGACACCAAGGCCGATGTGGTGATCGTCGATGCGCGCCGCTTCGACGAGTACCAGACCATGAGCATTCCCACGGCGACCAGCGTGCCGGGCGCCGAACTGGTGCTGCGCGTGCGCGAGCTGGCGCCCGATCCGAACACGCGTGTGATCGTCAACTGCGCCGGGCGCACGCGCAGCATCATCGGCACCCAGTCGCTGGTCAACGCGGGCATTCCCAACCCGGTGGCGGCGCTGCGCAACGGCACCATCGGCTGGACCCTGGCTGGCCAGCAACTGGACCATGGCGCCAGCCGCCGCGCGCCCGCCGCGGTCAGCGATGCCAACCGCGACAGTGCCCGCCGTGGCGCGCGCGAGATCGCCGACCGGGCCGGCGTTCGCCGCATTGCGCAGGCCCAGATCGAAACGCTGCAGCAGCCCGGGCGCACTGTGTACCGCTTCGACGTGCGCACGCCTGAGGAATTCGCAGACAGCCACCTGCCGGGCTTTGTCAACGCGCCGGGCGGCCAGCTGGTGCAGGAGACCGATCATTCCGCTCCGGTGCGCGGTGCGCGCATCGTGCTGGCGGATGATGACGACGTGCGCGCCAGCATGACCGGCTCATGGCTGGCGCAGATGGGCTGGGACGTCTGGGTGGTGGAACCGGCGACAGCGGCGGAACGTAGCGAAACCGGCGCGGTCAGCGCACCGGTGCCGGCGTCAGCGCCGGTATCGACCGTCACTGCAGCCGAACTGGCCAAATGGATTGACGCAGGCGATGGCAGCACCGCTGTCCTCGACTTCACCACCAGCGCCAACTACGTCAAGCGCCATATTCCCGGCGCCTACTTCGTCATTCGCGCGCAGCTTGCGGACGCGCTGCCGCGCATCCCGCAGCCCAGGCGCTACGTGCTCACCTGCGAATCGAGCCTGCTGGCGCGCTTTGCCGCGGCCGACCTGCAGCGCCTGACGGATGCGGAAGTGCTGGTGCTGGAAGGCGGCACCCAGGCGTGGATTGCAGCGGGGCTGCCGCTGGAAAGCGGGGAAACGCGCCTGGCCTCGGAACGCACTGACCGCTACCGCCGGCCGTATGAGGGCACTGACAACCCGCGCGAGGCGATGCAGGGCTACCTGGACTGGGAGTTCGGCCTGATCGCGCAACTGGAGCGCGACGGGACGCATGGGTTCAGGGTGGCGTAGGGCGCGGTGGCAGGTTATGTTTTGAGCATGCCCGGGTAGTGCTCTTGCAGCCAGTTGTGCATGGCTGCCTCCCCATCCATCGCTGCATATCATGCACTGTCACTGCATGATATGCAGTGGTGCAGAGGCGAAAGGGAGCTCAAAGCTTAAGGAGGAGTCGCAATGCCTCCTCCACTTTACTCATGTAATCAGTCCCCAATCTCGCGACCGGCCGGCCGCCGATGAACCGGCGATTGGACACCGCTCGGACCTGATCGATCAGCAGGTCCGTCTCATAGGCCAGGCCAGGCAGCTTGCCCAGCGCGACCCGCAACGGAAAGCAATCCTCGCGCTCGATTTGTGATGTGCCCGGCACGATGATCGTGGTCGGGTGGCCGGCGTCGTTGAGCAAATCCGTCTGGATGACCAGCGCCGGCCGGTTGCGCTTGGCCGGCTCTTCCCGATGGGTCTGTGGGTTGAGGTCGACCTCCCAGATCTGCCCGCGTTTCAGCTCAGTCAAGCCCGTCTCCGGCCGATGCGTCCATTTCCTCGCTGGCGGCCAGGTGCTTTGCCGAGAGCTTGCGGGAAAGCACGGCGATACGGGAGGCCATTTCCCGTTCGTTCTTCTCGCGCACGGCGTCGCGGATGTAGTCGGAGGTTTTTTGTCCCGATGCCTTTGCCAGCGCGCGAGTCTGGTCGGCCAGTTCTTCGCCGGCGCGGAAGGACAAGGTCGTTCCTTGCAAGCCCTTTCAGGCGCCCGATCTCTCTACAGCAAGGGAACGAACGTAACGATTCCCTGTCAATCGTAATCGTTCAGTTACAATGCTGTCCTGCAGCATCCTGCCGGCCACGCCCCCGACTGGGGACGGCCGGCGGATGCCGTCAATGCCCCCGATTCAATGCGACTGTTGTTCCTGCTGCTGACTGCCATGTGCCTGTCGCTGCTCTCCTTCGGAGCAGTGGCGGACGCGCGCGCGGCGCTGCAGGCGCAGGCCAGCGTTGACCTGGTGGACCTGGCGGCGGCACAGCCTGTCGACGACCTGGGCCGCATCATCGTGCCCGGCGACGACGGCTTGCATGACGACGATATCTGCGACGACCCGCCCCCCGGGTATTGCAATATCTGGTCGGCGGACCTGCTTGACCCCCTCGACCTGCTCGACGAGATCGAGGAATCCAGTGCCCTGATTGCCTTGCCGCCAGTGAAGCTGCTGCTGCCCTCCGGCGATGTCGCCCAGCATCCGCCTGGCCGCGCCGAGCCGCCGCCTTCGGCCTTCTTCCGGCCACCCATTTCCCGCGCCTGAGCGTTTCCTGCGCCCGCACCGCACGCGCTGCAGCATGCCGCCTCCGTGCCGCGGGCCGCGCCCCCTTGCCTGATATCGCCAGCCTGCCTGTTGCCTGACCGCGCGGGCAAGCCGCTGCCGTTGTGCGTCCTGCCGTGATCGCGTCCAAGCGACCGCTCGCCCGGGGCGGGCGGCAGCATGGCGACAGGCAGCCGTATTGCTTGCTTTCCCGACTCATGACAACAACCAAGCTGACCCTGATCGCGTCGCTTTCGCTGATCGCGCTCGCCGCTGCACCGGCCCATGCCGGCGCACAAGGCGGGGTGTCCCCGAAGCCAACGGACGCGGCCGGTGCCGCGCCAGCCGCCCCCGCGCCCCTGACCAAACCTGCTGCCGCACCCATGCCGGGCTCCGCCATCCTGGCGGCTGCGGCGGTGCCGAAGCCCGCATCCGCCGCAGCGGCCGGCGCCCAGGCGGGACCCGCCTACTCGCTGCCCCAACTGCTCGAGCTGGCCCAGTCCACCAACAAGGGCGTGGCCGCCGCCGAGGCCGGTGTCGATGCCGCCAGCGCGGCAATCAGCAGTGCACGTGCCTATCCCAACCCGCAGGTGGAAGTGATGTACGGCCGCTTGTCCGGCAAGCAGCCGGGCGTGACCAGCGGCAATGCGCCCAGCTACGCCGTGGTGCAGAAGCTGGACTACCCGCACCAGCGCAGCCTGCGCGAGGCCATGGCCACCCGCGGGCTGGAGTCGTCGCAGGCCATGCGGCAAGGCTTCCGGGCCGACCTGGCCGCCCGCGTGAAGACTGCCTACTACGACGTGCTGCGCCGCGAGAGCGAGCTGCATGCCGCCGAGGAAGACCTGGCGATGATGCGCCAGATCCATTCGCGGGCGCGCCTGCGCGTGGAGGTGGGCGAGGCGCCGCGCTATGAACTGATCAAGGCCGAGACCGAACTGCTGGCCTCGCAGAAGAGCCAGCAGACTGCCGGGCTGCGTGTCAACCAGGCCAAGGCAGCGCTGCGCCAGCAGGTGGGCGGTGCCATGCCGGGCCAGTTTGCGCTGGCCGGCACCCTGGGCCAGTCGCCCGACGTGCCGCCGCTGCCGGTGCTGCGCGACACCTTGACCGCCAGCAATGCCGAGCTGGTCCAGCGCCGCATGGAGCTGGAGCGCGCGCAGCTGGGCGTGAACTACCAGAAGTCGCTGCGCTGGCCCGAGGTGGCGGTGCGCGCCAGCACCGACCGCCAGCCTGACAACAACGTCTCGCAGATCGGGCTGGTCCTGACCATCCCGCTGTGGGACCGCCGCAGCGGCCCGGTGGGCGAGGCCACGGCGCAGGCCACGCAGGCGCGCAGCGCCCTGGAAGCGCGCGAGTTCGAGCTGACGCAGGAGCTGGAAGCCGCCTACCGCCAGTACGAGATCAACCAGGCCCAGGTGACGGCGCTCGAGTCCGGCATCGTGCGCGAGGCCGAGTCGGCGCTGGGCGTGGCCGAGTCCGCCTACCGCTTCGGCGAGCGCGGCATCCTGGACTACCTCGATGCCCAGCGCGTGCTGCGCGGCGCGCGCAATGACCTGATTGCCGCCCAGTACGACCTCCAGGTGGCCGCCATCCAGATCGAAAAGCTCATGTCGACCGCCCCGGGCGCTACCGCAGCGCCGGGCCTGCAGCCGACCTCCACCATCGAACAGAAATAACCATGCGCCCCAATTTCCTGCTTTCTCTGACGGCCGCTGCCGTCCTGACGTTCAGCCTGGCGGCCTGCTCCGACAAACCTGAGCCCGTCGCCGAAGCGCCCAAGCTGCCGCCGGGCGTGATCCAGCCCGAGGGCAACCTGCAGAAGGGGCTGAAGGTGGCGCCGGTGGCTACTTCCCCGTTCAGCGAGATGCTGCGCGTGGCCGGCCGCGTCGACTTCGACGAGCAACGCGTGGCCCGCATCGGCGCCAGCGTGACCGGCCGCGTGACCGACCTCTATGCCACCCTGGGCCAGGAAGTGAAGGCCGGCCAGGTGCTGGCGCGCCTGCACAGCAGCGAGCTGGGCGCGGCGCAGATGGCCTTCCTGAAGAGCGAGGCCCAGACCGAGCTGCAGGGGCGCAACGCCGAGCGCGCGCGCCAGCTGTTTGCCGCCGACGTGATCGGCCGCGGCGAGCTGCAGCGCCGCGAGAGCGAACTGGCGATTGCCTCGGCCGAGATGCGCGCCTACCGCGACCAGTTGCGCGTGCTGGGCATGTCGCAGGCATCGATCGCCGAGCTGGCCAGGAGCGGCAGCATCAACTCGCATTCGCCGGTGTTTTCCAGCATCAGCGGCACCGTGGTCGAGCGCAACGTGGCGCAAGGACAGGTGGTGCAGCCGGCCGATGCGCTCTACACCGTGGCCGACCTGTCGCGCGTGTGGGTGGTGGCCGAGGTACCCGAGCAGCAGGCCGCCCAGGTGGCCGAAGGGCAGAGCGTCGACATCGAGGTGCCTTCGCTTGGCAACGGTGCGGGCAGCAAGAGCATCACCGGCAAGCTGATCTACGTCGGCCGCACGGTCAACCCGCAGTCGCGCACGGTGCTGGTCCGCACCGAGCTGGAGAACCGCGAAGGCCGCCTCAAGCCTGCCATGCTGGCCAGCATGCTGATCGCCGGCAAGCCGGTCGACCAGCTGGTGATCCCGGCCGCCTCGGTGGTTCGCGACGGCAACGACGAGCTGGTCTATGTCGAGATGCCGGGCAACAAGTACCGCCTCACCAAGGTCAAGCTGGGCGCCGAGAGCGACGGCATGCGCGTGGTGCAGAACGGTGTGAAGGCCGGCGACCGCATCGTGGTCGATGGTGCCTTCCATCTCGACAACGAGCGCAAGCGCCTCGAGCAAGGGTAATCGGCCATGATGAAATCCCTAGTCGAAGCCGCCATCAAGCAGCGGCTGGTGGTGTGCGTGATTGCCGTGGTGCTGTTCTTCTTCGGCCTGCGCGCTGCCACCAAGCTGTCGGTGGATGCTTTCCCCGATGTCACCAACGTGCAGGTGCAGATCGCCACCGAAGCCGCGGGCCGCTCGCCCGAGGAAGTCGAGCGTTTTGTCACCGTGCCGGTGGAAATGGCCATGACCGGCCTGCCCGGCCTGGAAGAGATGCGCTCGCTGAACAAGGCGGGCCTGTCGCTGATCACGCTGGTGTTTACCGACGCCACTGACGTGTACTTTGCCCGCCAGCTGGTGATGGAGCGCCTGATCGAAGTGGGCGGGCGCATGCCGGAAGGCGTGTCGCCGGTGCTGGGCCCGGTTTCCACCGGCCTGGGCGAGGTCTACCAGTACACGCTGGACCGTGCCGACGACGGCAACCGCGAACTGACGCAGGAAGAGCTGGCCGAGCGCCGCATCGCCCAGGACTGGGTGGTGCGCCCGCTGCTGCGCTCGATTCCGGGCGTGGCCGAGATCAACTCGCAGGGCGGCTACGTGCGCCAGTACCAGGCGCTGGTCAACCCGGAACGCATGCGCCACTACCAGATCTCGACCCAGCAGGTGTATGAGGCGCTGGCGCGCAACAACGCCAACTCCGGCGGCGGCGTGCTGCCGCATTATGCCGAGCAGTACCTGATCCGCGGCGTGGGCCTGGCCCGCGGCGTGGATGACCTGGGCAGCATCGTGCTCAAGGAGATCAACGGCACGCCGGTGTACCTGCGCGACGTGGCCAACGTCACCATCGGGCATGAGGTGCGCCAGGGCGCGCTGGTCAAGAACGGCCAGACCGAGGCGGTCGGCGGCATCGTCATGATGATGCGCGGCGGCAATGCCAAGGAGGTGGTCAGCCGCGTGAAGGCGCGCGTGGCCGAGATCAACGAGCGCGGCATGCTGCCGGGCAAGCTGCAGATCGTGCCGTACTACGACCGCAGCGAACTGGTCGACTCCGCACTGTGGACCGTGACCAAGGTGCTGCTGGAAGGCGTGGTGCTGGTGGTGATCGTGCTGTTCCTGTTCCTGGGCGACGTGCGCTCGTCGGTGATCGTGCTGGCCACGCTGGTATTGACGCCCTTGCTGACCTTCATGGTGATGAACGAGGTGGGCCTGTCGGCCAACCTGATGTCGCTGGGGGGGCTGGCCATCGCCATCGGCCTGATGGTGGACGGCTCGGTGGTGGTGGTCGAGAACGCGTTCGAGCGGCTCGGCCACAAGGAGCCGGGCCTCACCAAGACCGAGATCCTGGTCAAGGCCGTGCAGGAGGTGGCCACGCCGGTGATCGTGGGCGTGGGCATCATCATCCTGGTGTTCCTGCCGCTGATGACGCTGTCGGGCATGGAAGGCAAGATGTTCGCGCCGCTGGCGTTCACCATCTCGATCGCGCTGGCGATCTCGCTGTTCCTCTCGCTGACGCTGTCGCCGGTGCTGTCGTCGTACCTGCTCAAGGGCGGCGCCGAGCACGACACGCATGTGATCGCCTTCATGAAGCGCCACTACCTGCGCCTGCTGCACTGGGCGCTGGGCAACAGCCGCAAGACGGTGATCTGCGCGGTGGCGGCCTTCGTTGCCACGGTGGCGATCGTGCCGCTGCTGGGCACCTCGTTCATTCCGGAGATGAAGGAAGGCTCGATCGTGCCCGCGCTCGACCGCGTGCCCAACATCTCGCTGGAAGAGTCGATCAAGCTGGAGAAGGAAGCCAACAAGCTGGTGCTGAGCGTGCCGGGCGTGAAGTCGGTGGTGTCCGGCGTGGGCCGCGGCGAAAGTCCGGCCGACCCGCAGGGCCAGAACGAGTCGACTCCGATCGCCAGCCTTAAGGACCGCGGCGAGTGGCCCGACGGCTGGACCCAGGACGATATCGCCAACGCCATCCGCGAAAAGCTCAAGGCCATTCCCGGCGTGCAGATCGTGATGGCGCAGCCGATCTCGGACCGTGTCGACGAAATGGTCAGCGGCGTGCGTTCTGACGTGGCGGTGAAGGTGTTCGGCGACGACCTGGACAAGCTGCGCGAGCTGGCGGGCGAGATTTCGCGCGTGGCCGGCGGCATCCAGGGCTCGCAGGATATCCGCATCGAGCGCGTGTCGGGGCAGCAGTACCTGTCGATCGAGATCGACCGCCAGGCGATTGCGCGCTACGGGCTGAACGTGTCCGACATCCATGACGTGATCGAGATTGCCATCGGCGGCAAGCGTGCCACGGACATCTTCGAAGGCGAGCGCCGCTTTGCCGCGGCGGTGCGCCTGCCGGAGGAGTTCCGCAACAACGAGCAGGCCATCCGCCAGCTGCTGGTGTCCACCCCCAACGGCACCCAGGTGCCGCTGCAGAGCGTGGCCAAGATCGAGGTCAACGACGGTCCGGCCCAGATCAGCCGCGAAATGGCCAAGCGCCGCGTGGTGGTGATGATCAACGTGAAGGACCGCGACCTCGGCGGCTTCGTGGCCGAGCTGCAGCAGGCCACCGACGCCAAGGTGAAGTTGCCCGAAGGCTACTACCTGGAGTGGGGCGGCCAGTTCCAGAACATGGAACGCGCCATGGGCCACCTGAAGATCATCGTGCCGGTGACCATCGCCGCGATCTTCTTCCTGCTGTTCCTGCTGTTCAACTCGCTGCGCTTTGCCACGCTGATCATCACGGTGCTGCCGTTTGCCTCCATCGGCGGCATCATCGGGCTGTTCGTCACCGGCGAATACCTGTCGGTGCCGGCCTCGGTGGGCTTTATCGCGCTGTGGGGCATGGCGGTGCTGAACGGGGTGGTGCTGGTGTCGTATATCCGCACGCTGCGCGACTCGGGTTTGTCGCTCGATGAAGCGGTGGTGCAGGGCGCGACCCAGCGTTTCCGCCCGGTGATGATGACCGCGACCATTGCGATGCTGGGCCTGGTGCCGTTCCTGTTCTCGACGGGGCCGGGCTCGGAAGTGCAGCGTCCGCTGGCGGTGGTGGTGATCGGCGGGCTGATTACGTCGACGCTGCTGACGCTGGTGATGGTGCCTACGCTGTATCGCTGGTTTGACGATCGCAAGCCGGATCCGACCAGGGATGTGCCGGTGTAAGGCAGCACAGACCTTCAAGTCCCGCTGGTTTGCTCCCTCTCCCGCAAGCGGGAGAGGGAGCACGCAAGTGGTCATTCAGAACCCTGCGCGCTTGCCAGCCGTTACAAGACAAACGCCCCATGCTTGGCATGGGGCGTTTCTTTTTTGCACAGCCGCCTTATTCAATAGCCGTAATACGGCTGCTGCTGTTCGTAATACCCCGACGGCTGCGGGCCGCAAGGCACATAGGCACGGTCGTAGTCGCGGTAGCAATACCCCGGCGGCGCTGCCGGCGGTGCGTATGAGACGGGAGCCGGCGCGTAGGTCACCGGAGCCGGTGCGTACGTGACGGGGGGCGGTGCCGCCATGACCGGCGTCGAGGCCAGGGCCGCGCCAAAGGCCAGGCCGACCAGCGCGCCGACAGCCAGCACCGCTCCGGCATTCGAGCCGCCGCCGTGGTGGTGGTGGCGGCCGCGCGCGGATGCCGGGCCGGCTGCCACCAGCGCCACGCTCAGGGCAACCGCTGAAACGATTCGGGTGGAGGGGCGCATATCGGACTCCTTCTGATGCAGCTTGTGTGCATTCATGATGCACGCAAAGCGCCCCTCAAGGTGTTTCTGCGCGGCCGGCGACTTGTTAGGGTTGTAACGGCTGCTTTAATGCCGGTCAGCCGGCGGCCAGCGCGCGCTCGGGCTCCTGCCCGAATGGCGGCATGTTTTCCAGCCGCAGCGATTGCGGCACCGACAGCGAGATGTCCGCGGCGCGCAGGCGCTTGAGGATTTCGAACAACAGGTCGCTGCGCGTGTTGGCGGCGATGCGCGGGCTGCCGACATAGCCCGTCACCGACAGCGTGATGCCGTTGGGCGCCAGCTGGCTGAACATGACCGAGGGTGCCGGCACGTCCAGGATGCTCTCGTTCTCGCGGTAGACGTCCAGCAGCAGGTCGCGCAGCTGTTCGGGGTCGGTATTCAGGGGGAAGGTAAGTTGCAGCGACGCCACTCCCTGGGTGCTGTTGCTCATGGTCACGTTGCGCAGGTTCTGCGAGATCAGCTGCGAGTTGGGCACGATCACGGTGGAGCGGTCGCCCAGCTGGATTTCGGTAGCGCGCACGTTGATGCGGCGGATATCGCCCTCCACGCCGGCAATGCTGACCATGTCGCCCACCTTGACCGGACGCTCGGTCAGCAGGATCAGGCCGGAGACGAAGTTCTTCACGATCTCCTGCAGGCCGAAGCCGATACCCACCGACAGCGCGCTGACGATCCACGCCAGGTTGTCCCAGCGCACGCCCAGCAGCGACAGCACCAGCAGCACCAGCAACACGTAGCCGACATTGCTGTACAGCGTAATCAGCGAGGCGCGCAGGCCCGGCTCCTTGCAGACCTTGGGCAGCAGTTCTCCATCGAGCCAGCGCCGCACCGAGCGCAGCAGCCAGATGCCGACCCCGAGAGCGACCAGCGCATTCAGGATGCGGTCGGGCATGATGTTGAGGCTGTGCAGCTTCTCGCCGCCCAGCACCATTACCAGGCTGTTGAGCAGGTCCGCGGGTGTGGTGCCGAAGCCGCCGGTCAGCAGCGCCAGCACCGCCACCAGCAGCAGCACGCTGGCGCCGATGCCTGACAGGATGGTGGAGGCCTGCTCCAGGTGCGAATCGTCCACGCCGAACAGCTGCTTGATGACACGGCCGCTGGCGTAGTTGGTCGAGAGCAGGCTTTCGCAGACGTCGCGCGTGACCTGGGTCAGCAGGTACAGGCTGCACAGCACGATGTCGAACCAGACCAGCTCGTAGGTCAGGAAGCGCGCAAAGCTGATGTAGCCGGCCAGCAGCGCCACCACCGACACCAGCACGATGACCGACACGCCGGCGTGGATCATGCCCGCCAGCGTGGCGCGCGCCTCGGGCCGCTCGCCGGCGGCCGCCAGCAGGTTGCGCACGCGATTGGCGCGCAGTAGCGCGGCGCCGATGGTCAGCACTACCACCAGCGAGACCAGCCCGCGTCCCAGCAGCGTGACCTGCACGCTGGTATCGGCAATGCGGTTCAGCTGCTCGAGCGTGCCGGCCAGCAGCAACAGGCCGGCCAGCACGGCGGGGAACGGCTTCATCGCCAGCGCCACCGGATCGGCCAGCGCCGGCAGGCGCCAGGAGGGATGGCGCGTGCACAGCAGCGCGCGCCCCAGGCCCGCGATCAGCGCGCTGGTCAGCGTCAGCTTGAGCAGCTGGCCGTACAGCTCGACCAGGTCCGGCGGCAGTTCATAGCTGCGCGTGAAGGCGTTGTAGACCAGCTGCACCGCCAGCCCGGTGGTGCACACGGTGGCCAGCGTGGTGGACAGTGCCAGGGCGCTGCGGCGCAGGCGCGTCTCCGGCAGCTTGTGCAGGCAGAACCACGCCAGTGCCCGTTCCGCCAGGCGCCGGCCCAGGGTCCATACCGCCAGGGCCAGCAACAGCAAGGCGATGGTGGCGGCGCGCTGTGACGGCTGCCAGGCCAGTTGCGCCATCGGCACCACCTGGTCGGTAAAGGTGGCCAGGCGCGCCTGGTCTTCCTGTGTCGGGCTGACCAGCGGCTTCCAGAACTGCGGGTTCAGGATGCTCTCGGAGCGCAGCGCGAGCTGGTCCTTCATCTGGCCGCGCTGCAGCCGCGCCAGCTGGTCGCTCAGGTTGGCGATGTTCGCCTTGCTCTCTCCTGCCTGCTTGAGTTGTGCGTCAAGCTGGGCACGGCGCGCATTCAGATCGGCGCGCTGCCTGACCACCGCCGGCGCTTCCTTGGTGGTGGCGGCCGCCGGTGGCGGGCCCAGCACGTCCAGCTGCGCCTGCAGCTGCGCCCGCTGCGGCGTCAGCGCCGAAGACAGCTTGTCGACGTCGGCATCGAGCTTCTGCAGCGTTTCTTCGAGTTCATGCAGCCTGGTGTTGCCTTCCGGGTCGGAGGCCTGCTGCTTGATGCGGTCCTGCTCGGTCTGCAGGCGCTTGAGTTCGGCGGCGGCCTCGCCGTGGCTGATGGCGGGCGCCTGCTGGGCGCCGGCCTCGGAAGCCGCTTCTGGTGCCGGGGCGGCCAGTGCGGCCGGCGTCAGGTGGCATAGCGCAGCGAGCGCAAGGCCCAGTGCGAGCCGTGAAACTTTGCTCATGGCGGAATCTCGTCGGATGGTGACTTGCGGCGGCTCCGGCATCGGCAACGGCATCGCGCTGGCACGCGTCGGGTGCGGCGGCGATGGGATGCGGGAACGGCCGGAGCACCGGCAATGAACACGGGAAGGGAGCCGCTCGCTGGCGCTCCCTTCAGCGAAGTCTGGTCAGGGCACGAAGCGCGGCGGGCTGCCTGGCAGGCCGGTGTGCGGGACACGGGACGTGCTGACCGATGGCGGCGGGACCAGAGGACACGAAAAACGGCCTTGCCGCGGTTCGCGAAATTATACGAAAGCGGATACGCCACCCAGCCGTTCCTTGTGTCGGATAGCGCACGGGGTGACATTTTGATACGGATACGCGCGCGGTGGCGCGTGGTCTGCGGGAATCGCATTACCATCACGGTCTTTCGGGCCGCAGGCGGCCCATTTCATTACCAGGAGATGGCATGGCTGTTCCGTCAGGCACGGAAAAGGCGCAGCTCGGCGGCGAGGCCGGGCAGATCGAAATGTTGGTGGACCGTCCCGCCGGCGCGCCGCGAGGCATCGCCGTGGTCGCGCATCCGCATCCGCTGCTGGGCGGCTCGGCCACGCACAAGGTGCCGCACCAGTTGGCCAAGGCGCTGGTGGCACGCGGCTTCCTGACCGTGCGGCCGAATTTCCGCGGGGTCGAGGGGTCCGCGGGGCAGCATGACCAGGGCAGCGGCGAGGCGCAGGACATGCTCGCCGTGGTCGCCCATCTGCGCGAGGCCCATCCCGGCCTGCCGCTGGCACTGGCCGGCTTTTCCTTTGGTGCGTTCGTCATGGCCAATGCCGCCGCCACGCTGGCGGCGCGGTCCGTGCCGATCCGCCACCTGTTGCTTGCCGGCACGCCTTACGGCACCGTCAAGGCGCACCGCAGCTATGACACGCCGGCCGTTCCCGCCGATTGCCTGGTGGTCCACGGCGAGCGTGACGAGCGCGCGGAACTCGGCGCGCTGTTCGACTGGGCGCGCCCGCAGGGGCTGCCCGTGGTAGTGGTGCCGGGGGCGGACCACTTCTTTACCGGCAAGCTGCCGCTGCTGGTCCGTATCGTCGGCGGCTACCTGGATCGTCCCGAGGCCGGGGCGGCCGCCTGACGGCTTAAGGGCGCCAGGCCTCAGGCGTTCGGCATCGCCGGTGCGCCGCCGATCGGGTCGGGATGGATCTGCATCAGCGCGGCGCGCTTCTCCAGCAAGTGCTGGCGCAGGATGGCCGCCAGCCGCTTGCCGTCGCGGGCTTCCAGCGCGTGGATCATCTCTTCGTGATCGTGCACGGCGCGGTCCCATTTGTCGGTCTGGTGGTTGGAGCGGAAACGCATCGCCTTGAGCCGCCGGTTGAGCGTCAGGTAGGTCTGCTGCAGCGTCTGGTTGCGCGCGGCACCGGCGATGCGGTCGTGGATCTCCTGGTTGCGGGCGTAGTAGCCGGGCAGGTCGTTCTGCGCGCGGCAGGCCAGCATGGCGTAGTGCAGCGCCTTGATCTCGGCCAGCTCCGGCGGCGTGATGCGCTCGCACGCCAGCTCCCCGGCAAACGCCTCCAGGCCGCTCATCAGCTCGAAGGCTTCCCAGGCCTCGGCCTCGCTCATCCGTGACACGCTCGCGCCGCGGTTGGGCGAGATCTCGATCAGCCCCTCGGCGGCCAGCACCTTCAGCGCCTCGCGCAGCGGCGTGCGCGAGATGCCCAGCGTTTCACACAGCTCGCGCTCATTGAGCTTCATGCCCGGCGGCAGCACCCCCTCGACGATAAAGTTGCGCAGGTGGTCGACCACGGTGTCGTGCAGCCGCTGGCGCACAACCCTGGGCAGGAGCGGGGCGGCGGCTGCACCGGTGCCGTCCGGAGTTTGCATGCAATGTCCCTGTTATTGGCGTTGCGCCATTCTAAGACATTGCCGGCGGGCGGCGGCCCGCTCCTCGCCTATCGCGCCGGACCGCGCAGCGGCATGCCGTTTTCACGCGGCGCCTGGGAGCCTTCGCCCCGTCCGATCAGCGCCACCGACAACGCCGACACCACCCCCGCAAAGGCAACGTAGGCGCAGATCTGCCAGGGCTTGCCGCCGCCCGACTTGAGCAGTGCCGTGGCGATGATGGGCGTGATGCCGGAGGCGAAGATTCCCGAGAACTGGTAGACGAACGAGATCCCGGTGTATCGCACCCTGGCATCGAACAGCTCGCAGAACAGCGCAGCTTCCGGGCCGTAGACCGCGGCGTAGAGGATGCCGAACGGCACCACGATGGACAGCCACAGCAGCATGGTGTTGCCGCCGCTGTTCAGCATCAGCCAGAACGCCGGGAAGGCGGACAGCGCCGTGATCAGCGAGCCCCAGAAATACACGCGGGTGCGGCCGATGCGGTCGGACAGGTGGCCGAAGAACGGAATGAAGAAGCACATCGCAATGGCCGCCGCCATTACGCCGACCAGCGCTTCAGTCCGGCTGATATTGATGGTCTGGGTCAGGTAGGTGATCGAGAACACGCCGAAGATGTTGAAGAAGACCCCGTCGATATAGCGTGCGCCCATGCCCTTGAGGATATTGCCCGGGTAGCGCCGCATCATGTCGACAAAGGGAATCTGGGTCTCGGCATTGCGCTGCTTGATCACGGCGAATTCAGGTGTCTCCTTGACGTTGAGGCGGATATACATGCCCACGAACACCATCCCCGCCGAGATCAGGAAGGCCACGCGCCAGCCCCACGCCAGAAACTGCGCATCGGTCAGGGTCAGCGACAGCAGCGCCACCACGCCGGATGCCAGGCACAGTCCGATCGCCAGCCCGATCTGCGGCAGCGACGCATAGAAGCCCCGTTTGCCCGGCGGTGCGTACTCATAGGCCATCAGCACCGCGCCGCCCCATTCGCCACCCAGGCCGATGCCCTGCAGCACGCGCAACAGCAGCAACAGGATCGGCGCCAGGATGCCGATGCTGTCATAGGTCGGCACCAGCCCGATCAGGAAGGTGGACACGCCCATGATCATCAGCGTGATCACCAGCATGCTCTTGCGGCCAACCTTGTCGCCAAAGTGCCCGAAGATCACGCCGCCCAGCGGCCGCGTGACAAAGCCCACCGCAAAGGTGGTGTAGGCCAGCATGGTGGCCACCAGCGGGTCATTGCCGGGGAAGTACAGCTTGTTGAAGACCAGGCCGGCGACCACGCCGTACAGGAAGAAGTCATACCATTCGATGGTGGCGCCGATCACGGACGCCAGCGCGACCTTGCGGATCGCCTGTTCGTTGGGGCTTGTCATGCTTGTCTCCTCTGGTGATGGGCGGCGTCCTCTGGAAGGATGGTTATGGACGCCGGATGCACTGCAGGGTTTGGCCTTGTTATGGGTGCCTGGCCTTGGTTGTTCGCAATCAGGATTGGCGCAGGCCGCTCAGGCGGCTGCTGCCATCTTGGTTGCCACGTCGACGGGATGCACTTCCCGCCGTGCGTCTTCGCGGATGAAGTCGGCCGCGCGCTCGGCCATCATCACCACCGGCACGTTGGTGTTGCCTGAGACCAGCGTAGGCATCACCGAGCAGTCCACCACGCGCAGCCCGCCCACGCCATGCACGCGCAGGCGCGCATCGACCACTGCCAATGGATCGGCGGCGGGCCCCATTTTCGCGGTGCCCGACGGATGGAAGATGGTGGCACCGTACTCGCGGCAGAAATGCAGGATCTCGTCGTCGCTGCGCACCTCGTCGCCCGGCCGGAACTCGCGCTTCATCAGGCCGCGCATCGGTTCGGCCTGCGCCACGCGCCGGGCGTAGCGCACCGCTGCCACGGTGCAGCGCCGGTCCAGCTCGGCCGACAGGTAGTTGGGCTGCATCGACGGCGGCTCATACGGATCGGTCGAGCGGATCCGCACCGTGCCGCGCGACTCGGGCCGCAACTGGCATACCGAATAGGTGCAGCCGGAGAAGGGATGCACCGTGCCGCCCGCCATGTCGGCGGACAGGGTCGAGAAATGGAACTGCGTGTCCGGCGTGGCGCTTTCCTGCGGCAGTGCGCGGCAGAACATCGCGCCCTGGTTGATGCCGATCGCCAGCGGCCCCTTGCGCATCAGCAGCCATTCCAGGCCCATGCGCGCCTTGCCCGTCAGCGAGCGCAGCTGGTCGTTGGTGGTGATCGGCTTGGCCACCTCGTAGATCAGTCGCACCTGCAGATGGTCCTGCAGGTTCTCGCCCACGCCCGGCAGGGCATGCACCACCGGTACGCCCAGGTCCTGCAGCAACGGCGCCGGGCCGATGCCCGACAGCTGCAGCAACTGCGGCGACTGCAGCGCGCCCGCGCACAGGATCACCTCGCGCCGCGCCCGCAGGATATAGGGCTGGCCATGCTGGGTGTAGCGCACGCCCACGGCACGCTTGCCTTCGAACAGGATCCCGGTGGTGTGGGCATCGGTCTCGACGCGCAGGTTCGTGCGCCCGCGCGCCGGGCGCAGGTAGGCCACCGCGGTGGAGCAGCGCCAGCCGTTGCGGGTGGTGAGCTGGTAATAGCCCACGCCCTCCTGGTCGCCACCGTTGAAGTCGGTCTTGCGGGGCAGGCCCAGCGCCTGGCCGGCGCCGATGAAGGCATCGACCAGCGGATGCTGCCGGTCGATCGAGGTCGCGTTCAGCGGGCCGTCGGTGCCGCGCGTGGGGCCGGCGCCAAGGTCGTTGTTCTCGAGCTTGCGGAAGTAGGGCAGGCAGTTGTCCCAGCTCCAGCCCGGATTGCCCAGCGTTTCCCAGTGGTCATAGTCCTCGCGCTGGCCGCGTACGTAGATCAGGCCGTTGATGGCGCTGCTGCCGCCCAGCGTGCGGCCGCGCGGCCAGTAGATGCGGCGATCGAGCATGTTGGGATCGGGATCCGTATAGAAGCCCCAGTTCACTTGCTTGTGGAACATGGTCTTGCCATAGCCGATCGGGATATGGATCCACGGGTAGCGGTCGGGCGGGCCGGCCTCCAGCAGGCAGACCGAATAGCGGCCGTCTTCGCTGAGCCGGTTGGCCAGCACGCACCCGGCCGAGCCGGCGCCTACCACGATGTAGTCAACGGTTTGCGACATCGTCGCTGTCTCCTTTTTTGGCCGGCAGGCACGTAACCATCCGGCTTGGATCTATAATCTGAAACATTCTGTTCCGGATTTTATTTTTCAAAGCCGGAATGGAAAGCTCAATCGCGAGGAGACGCCGGTTGTGAAACAGAACGTGCAATTCCCGTTTCAGAATCGCACTGCAGCAGAAGACGGGGCGGTGGAGGACGATGCACGCAGCCTGCGCGTGCTGATGGTGCTGTCCAGCCTGGCCAGGGCGCAGCACCCACAGACGCTGTCCCAGCTTTCGCAGCGGTTGCATGTGCCCAAGGCGACACTGATGCGCCTGCTGGCCGCCATGGAGCGCACCGGCTTCGTGGTCCGCATGCCCGCCGAGCGCGGCTATGTGCCCGGCCCGGGCGCCGCGTCGCTGGCACTGCAGACCCTCAGGAGCCCGCCGATGCTGCGCGAGTGCCGCGCCATCCTGGCCAGGCTGGTGGCGAGCCTGGGCGAGACCTGCAACCTCACCGCGCTCGACGGCGACCGGGTCCTCTATGTGGAGCGGGTCGAGACGCACGAGCCACTGCGCCTGCAGCTGTCGCCCGGCATCCACGTGCCGCTGCACTGCACCGCCAGCGGCAAGCTGTTCCTGTCAGCGATGAACCGGCTGGAGCGCCAGCACATGCTCAGGCGGCTGGACCTGGCCCCGCACACGCCGCGCACGCTGTCCGATGTGCCGGGACTCAACACCGAGCTGGACCGGCTGGGCGCGCGCGGCATCGGCGTGGACCACGAGGAATTCGTGCGCGGCATGTGCGCGGTGGCAGTGCCGGTGCGCGAGCCGGATGGAGAGGGTTCAGGCCGGGTGGTGGCCGCGATTGCCTGTCATGCGCCGACTGCGCGGGCTTCGCTTGAGGCGCTGCTGCAGGCGGTGCCGACGTTGCAGGGCGCGGCGAGGGAGATGGCTGCGGTGCTGTGCGCGCACTGAGCCGGGCCGGCTTCCCGTTCAGCGCTTGCGAACGCCGGCCGCCGCCACCGCGCGCGCGGCCAGCAACGGCACTGGCTCGGCCACGAGGGTCTCGCCGGCGCGACGCATGACGAGCTCGCGAAACAGGCGCGCCGGCGTGCGTGGCGTGAGTTCGTCGTTCCAGACCGCGACCACCGGCTCCACGCGGCTGCCGAGTTCGAAGCGAAGCACTCGCGCCACCTTGGCCAGGGTGAGCTGCGCGGCAATGCGCTCGGGGAACACCGCGAGGAAATGACCCGCCTGCAACAAGCTGGCCGTGGCGGCCACATCGCTGGTGCGGATGCCCAGCGAGGGCGCCGGCGCCCCTAGGGTATGAAACGCCGTGTGCAGCAGGTGAAGCATGCGCGAGCCGGCCACCGGAATGCACCATTGCTGCCCGGACAGTTCCCGCGCCGCCAGCTTGCGGCGCGTGAGCAGCGGATGGTCCAGGCTGGCGACAATCACCACCTTCTGCGCCGGGACTACCGGTGCCGTGCGCAGCGCGGGTAGCGACAGGCGCGGATCGTCATAGGCGAACAGCAGGTCCAGCGAGCCATCCACCAGTTGATCCGCCAGTTCGCCGATGCCGCCTTCGATCACGCTGATCTCCACGCGCGGATGGTCACGGTAGAAGTCGCTCATCGCCCGCGCCAGGAAGGGCTGCACCGACATCGTCCGGAACGCGATGCGCAACGCCCCCTGGCTGCCGGCACGCACTGCCTGCAGCGATTCGGCGAGCCGTTCGAGCTGCGCCAGCAAGACCGCCGCATGGGCTGCCATCTCCCGTCCGGGCTCGGTCAGGTGCAGGCCGCGGCGGCTGCGCTCGAACAGCGGCATGCCCACGATGTCTTCGATCTCGGCCAGGGTCTTGGACACCGCGGCGGGGCTGACATGAAAGCGCGCGGCGACGGCTGCGGCGGTTGGCATCTCGCTCAGCGCCAGCATGATGCGCAGGTGGCGCAGCTTGAGGCGGCCAAGCAGGGTATGGGCGAAGGCTTCGGCGGGCATGGGGCAGGCGACGATCGGCGGGGCCGGGTGGCTCATTCTACAAGTTAACCATTTGCTCAACAAACAGCGATTTTTATTCGCTTTTGGTATCGGAACCGATCCCATATAGTCGGCGCATCACCTGATTCATTCCAAGCCATCACGAGGCAATCAGACCTCAGGAGGAGACCCATGGAAGCCATGAGCCATTTGCGCTCGATCATGCGCGGCATGCTTGCCGGCGCAGCCTTGCTCGCAGCCACTTGCGCAACTGCCGCACCCGCGTGGCCCGACCGGCCGCTGCGCCTGGTGGTGCCGTTCCCGGCCGGTGGTTCCTACGACATCATCGGCCGCACACTCGCGCGCAAGCTGGAACAGCGGCTGGGGCAGCCGGTGATGGTGGAGAACATCGCCGGTGGCGCGACCGTGCCGGGTGTGTCGTCGGTGCTCAAGGAGAAGGCCGACGGCAACACGCTGCTGCTGGCCAGCGACGGCACGCTCAGTATCAATCCGTTCACAATCAAGGGCCTGCGCTATCGCCCCGAGACCGACCTGACGCCGGTGACCATCGTCAGCACCGTGCCGCACTGGATCATCACGCGCGCCGACCGCAAGGAGATGACGCTGGGCGAGCTGAAGACGCATATCCAGCGCAATCCCGGCAAGGTGTCGATCAGCATCAACGTCGTCGCGGGGGCTGCGCACCTCGGCCTGGCCGACTGGAAGCGCCGCAATGGCCTGGATTTCACCATCGTTCCATACCGCGGCTCGCCGCCGGCCATGGCGGACCTGATCGGCGGCCAGACCTATGCGCATGTCGATGTGATCGGCTCTTCGGTCAATTACGTCCAGGATGGCAAGGCCAGGCCCCTGGCTACGCTGCAGGCGGAGCCCGTCACGCAGTTTCCCAGCCTCGAAACGCAGAAGGCGGGCGGCACGGATGTGCTGCAGGTACGCGGCAACCTGGCGCTGGTGGTCAAGGCGGGTACGCCGGCCCCGGTCATCGACCGGCTCTACAGGGAAGTGAAGGCCAGCGTGCAGGAAGCGGACTTTGCCGCGCGCCTGCAGACGCTTGCCTATGAGCCGGTACTTTCCACCCCCGAGCAGGCCCGCCGCTTCCTGCAAGCGGAAACGATCCGCTACGGCGCCATTGCGCGCGCAGTCGATCTCGAATCCAACTGAACCGTTCACGCTGTCGGAGCCAGTCCATGCGTTTTGTCATTGCCCTGATGCGGCATGAAACCAATACCTTTTCGCCGATTGCCACGCCATTGAGCGCGTTCAACCGCGGCAGCACCGCTGGCCCGCTCTACGGCGACGACGCGGTGCGTGCGTGCCAGGGCACCAACAGCGCCGCGGCCGCGTTCATCGACCTGGTACGCCGCCAGGGCGACGAGTTCGTGATGCCCCTGATGGCGAACGCGGTGCCCAGTGGCATGGTGACCGCACAGGCATTCGAGTCGATGGCGGCCAGCATTGTCGAGGCGGTGGGCGCGGGCTGCGATGCCGTGATGCTGGACCTGCACGGCGCCATGGTGGCCGAGGGCTATCCGGATGCCGAAGGCGAACTGCTGGCACGCATCCGTGCCGCCGCGCCCGAGGTGCCGATCGCGGTATCGCTGGATTTCCACGCCAACTTCAGCGCTGCGCTGGTTGACAATGCGACCGTGATCGCCGGCTACTGCACCTATCCCCACGTGGACGTGTACGAGACCGGCGCACGCGCCGCCCGTACCCTGATGGCGGCGCTGCGAGGCGAGGCCCGCCCGGTCCTGTTGTGGCGCACGCTGCCGATGCTCACCCACATGCTGCGCCAGACCCCGCGCGCGCAACCCATGAAGGACATCATGGAGCGTGCGATGGCGGCCGAGCGCGATGGCGAGGTGCTCAACGCCTCGGTGTTTGGTGGTTTTCCGCTTGCCGATATCCCGCATACCGGCCTGGCCGTGGTGATCGTGGCGGATGCCGCCAGGGTCGACGCAGGGCGGCGCCTGCTCGACGAGCTCTGCGGCATGGCGTGGGAACGCCGGGCTGATTTTGTTTTTCCGATCGAGCCGATGGAGGAATCCATCGCGCGCGCCAAGACGCTCACGCAGGGCCCGGTCGTGCTGGTCGACCATGGCGATAACTGCGGCGCTGGCGGGCCGACGGATGAAATGACGGTGCTGGGCGAAGTCCTGCGCCAGGGGCTCGAAGGCGTGGTCGCCGGGCCGTTCTGGGACCCGGGCGCGGTGGCGGAACTGATTGCCGCCGGCGTCGGGCAGTCCGTCACACTGGATGTGGGCGGCAAGACCGACATGCCCGCGCTGGACCTGAAGGGCCGTCCGTTGCGGCTGAGCGGCCGGGTGCAGTGCATTACCGACGGCAACTACCAGGTCACCGGCCCGATGTTCACAGGCATGAAGCTGAGCCTGGGCCGCACCGTGGTGCTGGATGTCGCCGGCACGCTGGTCGTGATCTGCGAGAAGCCGCAGGAGCCGTTCGATACCGGCGTGTTCACGCATGCGGGCATCGACCTGTCGCGCCGCAGGTACATCCTGATCAAGTCGCGCCAGCACTTCCGCGCAGGGTTCGAGCCGATCGCCAGCGAGATCGTGCTGGTGGCCGGCCCCGGAGTCTGCAGCTCTGACTACAGCCAGTTCCCGTTCCGCAACCTGCGCCGCCCGATCTATCCGCTGGAAGTGCACACTGCGCTCGAGGCCGCCTGAGCGCATCCGCCGCCGTCAACCGGAGTAATCCGTATGCTATTTCCGAACCCCTTGCGACGGCTGGCCGCCGCGCTGGCATTGGCCCTGGGTGCCAGTGCCGTTCCTGCCATGGCTGCCCCCGCCAGCGGCGACGCGCCCGTGCGCATCGTGGTCGGCTTCGCGGCCGGTGGCGCGCTGGACATCTTCGCGCGCGCGCTTGCTGAAAAGCTGCGTGTTTCGCTCGATACGCCTGTCCTGGTCGAGAACCGCCCCGGCGCATCGGCGCGGCTGGCGCTGGAGAACGTCAAACGCGCGCCGCCGGACGGCAAGACGGTGCTGATCTCGCCCGCGCCGCCGTTCACCATCTTTCCGCTGACCTACAAGCGCCTGGCCTATGACCCCGACAAGGACCTGGTTCCGGTCGCCTACCTGGCCGACGTGCCGCTGGTGGCGTCCGCCAGCGTCAACCAGCCCTATCGGACCATGCCGGAATACCTGGCATGGGTGAAGCGCAACCCGGACAAGGGCGGTGTCGGGCTGGTCACGCTCGGCGGCAGCATTCATTTCGGGGTGCTGTCGCTCAGCAAGTCGATTGGCGTGCCGTTGCTGCCCACTGCCTATCGCGGCGCCGTCATGATGCTGACCGATGAGATCGGCGGCACGCTGCCGCTGGGTATCGATGCGGTGGGGGGGCAGATGGAGCTGTACCGGGCGGGCAAGATCCGTTTCCTCGGCGTCACCGGGACCCGCCGGTCGGCGCTGCTGCCTGATGTGCCAACGCTGGCGGAGGCGGGCGCGCCGGGTTTCGAGGCGGCGTCAGGCTGGTACTCGGCCTTTGTGCCGGCGGGGACGCCGCCGGCTGCGGTGGCGAGGATCGAGAAAGCGCTGCTCGACGCCGTCAAGGATCCCGTGGTGCGCGACAAGATGTCGGCGCTGGGCATGGAGATGAACGGCAAGCCGGGGGATGCCCTGCGCAAGCTCATCCAGGCGCAGCGCATGCAGTGGGGACCGGTGGTCGCGGCTTCGGGCTTTACGGCCAGCGAATGAGGTGAGCGGGCCAGGCGACGGTGGCGCGGGTATCGCTTGCTGCCTACCCTGATTGCGCAGGGCCGTGCCGCAACAGCCGGCCAACCCGCTCACGCAACATCGGCAGCACCTCGTCCTCAAACCAGGGATGCTGCTTGAACCACGGCTGGTTGCGCGGTGACGGATGCGGCAACGGCACGAAGCCGGGCGCGTAGTCCTTCCATGCCCTGACGGTCTCGGTCAGCGTCGGCTTGCGGCGCGCCCCGAGGAAATGGCGCTGCGCGTACTGGCCGACCAGCAAGGTCAGCTCGATCGACGGCAGTTGCGCCAGCAGCCGGTCGAGCCACAATGGCGCGCACTCGCGGCGCGGCGGGTTGTCGCCGCTCTTGCCGCGTCCGGGATAGCAGAACCCCATCGGGATGATCGCGAACTGCGATTCGTCGAGGAAGGTGGCGGCATCGACCCCGAGCCACTGCCGCAGGCGGTCGCCGCTCGCATCGTTCCAGGGAATGCCGGTTTCATGCACGCGTATCCCCGGCGCCTGGCCGACGATCAGGATGCGCGCGTCGGCCCCGACGCGCACGATCGGGCGCGGGCCCAGCGGCAGGTGTGGCGCACAGGCGCGGCAAGCCCGCACTTCGGTCAGCAGGGCATCGAGCGAGGCGTAGCGGAGCCGGCTCATCGTCACTGCGCCATCACGCGTGGTTGCCTGCCACCTGCCGCGACAGGAAGCTGCAGGTGGCCACCAGCACTTTCGCGCACTCAGGGATGCACGTCTCCATCCGGTTCTTCGGCCCTGCCACGGCAATGGCCAGGGTCTCATTGTTCAACGTGAGGAAGGTCGCGACGGCCCAGACGTCGCTGACGTTCTCGCCGCGCGTGACGAAGTAGCCGGCGCGCCGGCTTTCCTGGATGTCGCGCACGAGGGCCTCTGGGTCGGTCTTGGTGGCCATGGTGATGGCGGGCAGTTCCCGGCCGGCCAGCCAGCCGCGCAGCTCCTGCTCCTTCAGGCCGCCCAGGATGGCCTTGCCGATGGAGCTCGAGTGCAGCGGCTTGAACTCCCCCGGCTTGGCCGTGTAGCGGATCGCGTGCACGCCTTCGATGACCTGCAGGTAGATCACGGATTCACCCTGCCGCTTGCCAAGGATCACGGTTTCCCGCGTGGCGTCGCGCAGCCGCTCCAGCACCGGCGTGGCGCGTTCCACGAACGGGTCTTTCTCGGTGATGTCGCGCGCCACGTCATAGATGCGCCGGGTGGGATAGAGCGCGCGCGGACGGGTGAGGGAATAGAGGTAGCCGCGTGCCATCAGGGTCGAGACGATGGCGTGGCAGGTGCTCTTGGGAATGTCTATCGCCTCCGCCAGCTCCGTCAGCGACAGCGGCCGCTGGTTTGCCTGGAAGGCTTCAAGGATATCGATCACCCGCTCGATGGCGGTCACCGTGACGCCGGACATAGTCCCCTCCTTTCGCTTGCACCTGGCTGGAAGAAATTCGGCCGGCTGAACAAACGCCGGCGGCGTGGCCGTATTCCGCTGCATTGTACTCATTTGTTCGAGATACGGAACTAGCGTTCTTGTGCCGGAATAAACCCCCGCCTAGCATCCATTCAAACCAGTCGGGAGGCAGAACAGCGTGTACGCAGCTAAGGACATCACCGTGGAGGAGCGCGCCGGCGGCGCGCTATGGATCACGATCGACCGGGCGCAGAAACACAATGCGCTGGCCCGCCACGTGCTGGCGGGATTGGCGCAGGTGGTGAGCGCCGCGGCGGCGCAGCCCGGGGTGCGCTGCATCGTGCTGACCGGCGCCGGCCAGCGCTTCTTTGCGGCAGGCGGCGATCTGGTCGAGCTGTCCGGCGTGCGCGACCGGGAGGCTACGCTGGCCATGAGCGAGCAGGCGCGCGGTGCCCTGGATGCGGTGCGCGACTGCCCGCTGCCGGTGCTGGCCTACCTGAACGGCGATGCCATCGGCGGCGGCGCCGAGCTGGCATTGGCCTGCGACATGCGGCTGCAGTCGGCGAGCGCGCGCATCGGCTTTATCCAGGCGCGGCTGGCCATCACCTCGGCCTGGGGCGGCGGCCCCGACCTGTGCCGGATCGTCGGCGCGGCGCGGGCCATGCGCATGATGAGCCGTTGCGAGCTTGTCGATGCGCAGCAGGCGCTGCAGTGGGGCTTGGCCGATGCGGTGGTCACGGACGGACCCGCCGGCAAGGACATCCACGCCTTCCTGCAACCGCTGCTGGGCTGCGCCCCGCAGGTGCTGCGCGGCATCAAGGCGCAGACCGCGGCCAGCCGGCGCGGCGAGTCGCATGACGCTGCCCGCACCATCGAGCAGCAGCAACTGTTGCATACCTGGCTCCATGCGGACCATTGGAACGCTGCCGAGGGCATCCTCTCCAGGAGGGCCCAATGAGCAACGCTGAGCTGTCCATGACGGATGCGGGCGCCGAGCCGGCCTTGCGGCCGGTCAGCCAGAGCGGCATCGAGGTTCCGGCGAGCGTGGATGCGGCGGCGGTCCATCCGGACAGGATCGGGGACCCCGGCAGCTACCCGTTCACGCGCGGCATCTTTCCCGATGGCTACCAGGGCCGGCTGTGGACCATCCGCCAGTACTCGGGATTCGGCACCGCGGAGGAGTCCAACGAGCGCTACAAGTTCCTGCTGGCGCAGGGCCAGACCGGCCTTTCAGTGGCGCTGGACCTGCCGACCCAATGCGGCTTCGATCCGACCCACCCGATGGCCCGGCCGGAAATCGGCAAGGTCGGCGTGTCGCTGTCGAACCTGAGCGAGGCCGAGATCCTGTTCGACGGCCTGGACCTGTCAAGGATCTCGACCTCGTTCACCATCAACGGTACGGCCGCGATCGTCTATGCCATGTACCTGGCCGTCGCAGACAAGCAGAACGTGCCGCGCAGCAAGCTGACCGGCACGATCCAGAACGACATCCTGAAGGAGTACGTCGCGCGCGGCACCTGGATCTTCCCGGTGCGGCCGTCGATGCGGCTGATCGCCGATTCGATCCTCTATTCGAACGAGGTCTCGCCACGCTTCAACCCCATCAGCATCGCCGGCGCCCATGTGCGCGACGCGGGGGCCACCGCGGCCGAGGAAATGGCGTACACCCTGGCCAACGGACTGGCCTATGTGGACGAGCTGCGTGCCCGGGGCGGCGACGTGGAGAAGTTTGCCAAGCGCCTGTCCTTCTTCTTCTACGTGCACATGGACTTCTTCGACGAGATCGCCAAGTTCCGGGCGGGCCGCCGGCTCTGGGCGCGCCTGATGAAGGAGCGCTATGGCGCCAGGGATGCGAAGGCCCAGCATTTCCGCTTCGGGGTCGTCTGCGGGGGATCGTCGCTGGTGGCGCCCCAGCCTTACAACAACGTGGTGCGGGTGGCGGTGGAGACCATGGCCGCGGTGCTGGGCGGGGCCCAGTCGATCTTCACCTGTGCCTTCGACGAGGCCTTCCAGATCCCGACCGAGTTCTCCGCCGAGCTGGCCGTGCGCACGCAGCAGATCATCGCCTATGAAAGCGGCATCGGCCGGACCGTCGATCCGCTGGGCGGCAGCTACTTCCTGGAGCAGCACACCGACCGGATGGAGGCGCAGATCGTCCACGTGATGGACGAGATCGAGGCGTACGGCGGCGTGATCCCTGCCATCGAGGATGGCTGGATCCAGATGCGGCTGGCCGAGCGGGGCCTGCAGCGCAAGCTGGACACCGATTCCGGCCAGACCGTCATCGTCGGCCAGAACCACTTCAGGAAGGAGGGGGAGGAGATCCGGGTCGGCGAGGTGTTCACGCTGGATCCGACCGTCGCGCAGCGGGCCCTGGAGAAGTTCCAGCGCGTGCTGGATACGCGCCAGCAGTCAGCCGTGGACGCATCGCTGGCCCGGCTGACGGCCGCGGCCGCCAGGGACAGCGAGAACGTCATGCCCTATCTGGTGGATTGCTGCCATGCCTATGCCACGGTCGGAGAGATGGTGGCTTGCCTGAAGCAGCAATGGGGCGAATTCAAGGAGCCGGTGAACCTATGAACACCTTGCAAGCCGCCGGCGCGTTGTCCGGCAAGCGGATACTGATTGGCAAGCCCGGCCTGGACGGCCACGATATCGGCGCGAAGATCATCGCGCTGACGTTGCGCAATGCCGGTGCCGAAGTCATCTACACCGGCCTGCGCCGCAGCCCATTGCAGATCGCGCAGGTCGCTGTCGACGAGGGCGTTGACGCAGTCGGCCTGAGCATCCTGTCTGGCAGCCACAAGGAGCTGGTGGGGGAGGTCATCGCCCAGCTGCGCGAACTCAATGCGCATGACATCAAGGTCTTTGTCGGCGGCACCATTCCCGCCGAGGACCAGCCCTTCCTGCGGACGCTGGGGGTCACCGCTGTGTTTACCGCCGACATGCCGCTGGAGACGGTGGTCAGCAATCTGGGCAGGAGCCTGGCGTGAGCGCGCCCCTTGCCGGCATCCGCATCATCGAAGTCGGCCACATGCTTGCCGGGCCCTACTGCGGGCTGATGATGACCGACCTGGGCGCCGAGGTGATCAAGATCGAGACCCCGGAAGGTGATATCGGCCGCACCATCAGCCCCCATTTCATCGGCCCGCACAATGCCTACTTTGCCAGCCTGAACCGCAACAAGAAAAGCGTGGTGCTCGACCTCGCCAGCGAGGCAGGGACGCTGGCACTCGGGCGGCTGTTGCGGCAATCCCATGCGCTGGTGACCAACCTGCGTCCGGCGGCGGTGCGCAAGCTCGGGCTCACCTACGAGGTGCTGCGCCAGTGGAATGAGCAGCTGGTCTGCGTGGCCGTCACCGGCTACGGCCTTGACGGCCCCTATTCGGACAGCCCGGCATACGACTATGTGATCCAGGCCATGACCGGGGTCATGGCCTTGACGGGAGATCCGGCGGCACCGCCCACCAAGGCCGGCTACTCGGCGGTGGACAACTCGGCTGGCCTGGTTGCCGCAGTGGGCTTGCTGGCGAAGATCGTGCAGGGGCGGGGTGGGCAGGTGGACGTGGCCATGTACGACGTGATGCTGTCACAGCTCAACTACCTTGCCGGGGCCGCCCTGAACGCGGGGGAGACCATCGAGCGGCTGGCCGACTCGTCGCATCCCTACCTGGTGCCCGCACAGATCTTCCCGACCGCCAAGGGCTGGCTGACGCTTTTCATCACCCATGACCGCTTCTGGAAGACCTTCTGCGAGGAGGTGGACCGGCCGGCGTGGACCACGGATCCGCGCTTTGCCACCATGGCGGGCCGCCGCGCGCACCGTGCCGAGGTGATACCCGAGATTGCCGAGGTGCTGCGCTCCGCCCCGGCGGCGCAATGGGTGCGGCGCCTGGGGCCACAGGGCGTGGTGGTGTCGGAGGTGGGCACATTGAATGAGGCGTTGGGCAGCGACATCACCGCTGCGCGCTCGCTGATCGTGGCGCTGGGACAGGGCGAGTTGCCGCTGCGCGCGGTGGCAAGCCCGATCCGCTTCTCGGATTACGAGCCGAGCTATGGCCTGCCGCCGTTGCTTGACGAGCATCGCGATGAAGTCCTGGGCAAGGTGGCGCCATGAACCCGTCCTCGCTCGACCGGGGCGCGCTGGGCCGGACGCTGACCCGCATCGCCAACGCCACGCCCGCGGAGCTGGTGCAGCGAGCGCAGCGGGATACCCCGCTGCATCCGGCCAGGCGCATCGGCATGACCGGTGCGCCCGGCGCGGGCAAGAGCACCCTGTTGGGCCACCTCGCCATGGCGCGCGCGTCTAAGGGGCGCCTCGGCGTGCTCGCGGTGGATCCCAGCAGTCCCAGGAGCGGCGGCGCCATCCTCGGGGACCGGATCCGCATGGATGAGCTTGGCACCAGCCCGGAACTCTACATCCGC
This sequence comes from Cupriavidus sp. FW305-27, assembly GCF_058787995.1. Taxonomy (NCBI): domain Bacteria; kingdom Pseudomonadati; phylum Pseudomonadota; class Betaproteobacteria; order Burkholderiales; family Burkholderiaceae; genus Cupriavidus; species Cupriavidus sp. FW305-27. The sequence goes on along the minus strand of NZ_JBYTAG010000009.1, from coordinate 66,994 downwards.
TCGCTGGGCTCGCGCGGCACCTCGGATGGCCTGGCTGACAACCTCCCGGAGATGCTGGATGCGATGGATGACTTCGGCTTTGCCGAGGTGCTGCTGGAAACGGTCGGTGTCGGCCAGACGGAATACGCGGCGCGCGCGCAGGTCGATACGCTGGTGCTGCTGTTGTTGCCGGACAGTGGGGACATGGTGCAGGCGATGAAGGCGGGAATCATGGAAATGGCCGATATCTTCGTCGTCAACAAGGCAGACCTGCCGGGCGCCCAGCGCATGGCCACGGATATCCGGCGCATTGGCGCCATCACGCGGCATGCGCAGGGCGCGTGGGTTCCGCCGGTGCTGCTGACCGCGGCATCGCGTCCCGCCTCGGTCAGTGCCCTGTCCGATGCCATCGACCGGCACCAGGCGTGGCTGGCTGCCGCCGGGCGGCAGGCGGCCTTGCGCAGGCAGCGGGCCCGCTACCGGCTGAAGCGCCTGCTCGAGGTCCAGGTCGCCGAGGTGGTCGCCAATCAGGACGATGAATTCCTGGCCCTGCCACTGCGGCAGCAGCTGTCCCAGGCCTGGACCCAGCTGGGCAAAGCCATTGGCGCGTAGCGCTGCCAGTCCGAACAACGCCGGAGCCGCAAGCACCATGTCGCGCGAAAGAATCAAGGCACTCAAGAAAACCATCCGCACCGCCGGCCGCGCCGAAACCCCGGCGCACCAGGTGCCAGATGTGCGGGCGGCCGCGCTGGCGCTGCTGCGGCACAGCGTCAGGATGCGGCACGAGCGGCTGGCGGTAATCCGCCTGCTGGACGCGATCAGGCTGCGTGCCGACATAGACGGGGAACTGTGGCGCTATTTCGAAACGGTGGAAAGCGTGCGGGCAAATCCGGGGCAGTTGCGCAGGCTCAGGAAAGCGCACCTGTCCGCATTGGCCAGCCCGGCCGGGGCAGAGGCAGCGCCACCAGGCGGGATGCGGGCGTGAACGGATGCAGTGCAATCTGTCGACAGGAGGGGAGATGCGGATAAATAGAAAACGAGTGCCTGAAGGCCGGGCAAGGCGGATCAGGTGGCCGGCTGCGTTGCTGGGCATGGCCGGCCTGGCCCTGGCCGGACCGGCTGCGGCCCAGTTCAGCGACGAGTCGGTGAAGATCGGCGTGCTGGCGGACATGTCAGGGCTTTACTCTGACATGGGCGGCAACGGCCTGGTCGAGGCAGTGCGGATGGCGATTGCGGATGCCGGCGGCGAGATCAACGGCAAGCGCATCGAGCTGGTCCACGCCAACCATGCCGGCAAGCCCGATACCGCGGCCACGCAGGCCCGCGAGTGGTTCGACCGGCAAGGGGTGGACATGATCATCAGCGGGCCCAGTTCCGGCACCAGCCTGGCGGTGGCCAAGGTCGCAGCGGAAAAGCAGCGCCCGGTCATGGTGACCGGCGGCGTGGCGGCGCAGCTGACCAATGAGGAGTGCTCGCCCTATACCATCCACTATCTCTATGACACCGTGGCCCTGGCCAGGGGCACCGGTGCCGCCATGACCAGGCAGGGCGGACGGTCGTGGTACTTCCTGACGGTGGACTATGCCTTTGGCGCCTCGCTGGAGAAGGAGACCGCGGCGGTGGTCACCGCCGGCGGCGGCAAGGTCCTGGGCAGCGTCCGGCATCCTTTGTCCGCCTCCGATTTTTCCTCCTTCCTGCTGCAGGCCAAGGCATCGCGGGCCCAGGTCCTGGGGCTGGCCAACGGCGGCGGCGACACCATCAATGCGATCAAGGCGGCCAACGAATTCGGCATCTCCAGGTCGATGAAGATCGCGGGGCTGATGCTGTTCATCACGGATGTGCACGCCCTCGGCCTGGGACTGACCCAGGGCATCACCCTGACCGAAGCCTGGTACTGGGACCAGAGCGATGACTCAAGGAAGTGGGCAGGGCGGTTCCAGGACAAGATGAAGAAGAAGCCCACCAGCATGCAGGCGGCCAGCTACTCGGCGACACAGCACTATCTGCGCGCGGTGAAGGCTGCCGGCACGGATGCCGCCGCGAAGGTGATCGCCGGCATGAAGGCCACCCGCATCAACGATATGTACGCCCAGAACGGCTATATCCGCGGAGACGGACGCATGGTGCACGATCTGCGCCTGATGGAAGTGAAGAGCCCGGCTGAATCACGCCAGCCGTGGGACTACTACAAGGAGGTGCAGCGGATTCCCGGGGAGCAGGCCTTTGCTTCCAGGGCGGAATCCCGATGCGCGTTCTGGAAGTGAGATGTGTGCAGTGGAAGTTTGATCAAGCCGATCCACCGTATCGGCGGGCAAGGCAGCACGTTCCCCGTATCAGTCAAACCATAGGAGACACCGATCATGACAGCAATGCCATCCCGGGCTGCGGCCCAGCCGTTGCAGGCCGCTCCCTCAGAGCAGGTGCGCGCAGCCATAGCGCGCGGGACCGACCTGCCCATTCTCGACCTGGGCCCCTACCTGGCTGGCGTGCCCGGCGCGCTTGAGCAACTGGCCGCCGACGTCAAGCTGATCCAGGAGGAGCTGGGGTTCTTCTCGGTGATCAATCACGGCATCCCGCACGCCCTGATCGACGAGTCGTTCCGCCAGACCGCCAAGCTCTTCGAGATCCCGATGGAAGAGAAGCTCAGGCACCGGGTCGGCTATCACCACCAGGGCTACCTGCCGCCGAAGGCATCCATCCTGAAGTCCGAGGCGATCCGGACCAAGATTGCGGAGAACACCAAGAAGGATACCAATTCGGCCTGGCTTTTCATGCGCAACCGCACCGAGGACGACCCCCAGGTGCGGGCCAATGTGCGTCATCGTGGCCTGAACCAGTGGCCGGAGAGCCTGCCGGAGTTCCGCCAGACGCTGTACGACTACCAGTTGTCGATGGAGCGCCTGGCGCTGAAGTTCCTGCCCATCTACGCCAGGGCGCTGGAGCTGCGCGCGGACTATTTCGACAGCATGTTCAAGGCGCCGGAATACTACCAGCGCTGCGCCTACTACCATCCTGAGGAACACCTCGACGAGGGCCAGTACGCGCTGGCGCCGCATTCCGACGGCAGCTTCCTGACCTTGCTGCCGATGACCCCGGTGCCCGGCCTGCAGGTCATGACCCCGTCGCGCGAGTGGCTGAGTGTCAGCTACGTCAAGGACGCGCTGATCGTCAACACCGGCCAGATCCTGAACCGCCTGTCCAACGACCGCTTCATCGCCACGCCGCACCGCGTGGTCAATCCGCCGATGAAGCGCTATGCGCTGACCTTCTTCTTCTACCCGGACGATGACGCCAATGTCGGGCCGATTCCGGAATGCGTCAGGCCCGGGGACGAGATCAGGTATGACTCGCGCTCGTTCTATGACTTCTTCGTGCCCTACCTGGACGATCTCTATCACTACAACGACGCGGAGTTCATGAAGGAGTCGGAGTCGCCGGGCTCGCTTGCGCGGAGCCAGTAGGGGAGCAGACCGATTTCCATGGGCTGAGGCGGTACCGCTGGCCTGCGCGAGGCGCACAGGCCGGGAGTGGCCGCGGTGACGATAGATGTGCTGTTCAGGAGCGGCGGGTGAAGACGTTACTCATCGGAGGGAAATGGCTCGGCGCCATCGATGGCGAGACCATCGACGTGATCGATCCCAGTGACGGCATGGCGTTTGCGAAGATCAGCCGCGGCCGCGCCGCGGATGTGCAGCAGGCGGTGAGCGCGGCGCAGGATGCCTTGCAGGGCGAGTGGGGCAGCAAGACCGCGACCGAACGCGGGCGCATCCTGCAGCGGCTGGGACAAGGCATTCTCGATCACGCGGAAGAGCTGGCGGCAATCGAGGCGCAGGACACCGGCAAGCCGATCTCGGCCGCGCGCGCCGATGCCAGGGCGGTGGCCAGGTACTTCGAGTTCTACGGTGGCGCCGCCGACAAGGTCCACGGTCAGACGATTCCGTACCTGGACGGATACAACGTGAGCGTGGTGCGCGTCCCGCATGGCGTGACCGCCCACATCATTCCCTGGAACTACCCGGCGCAGATGATGGGGCGCACGCTGGCGCCGGCACTGGCGATGGGCAATGCGGCGGTGCTGAAGCCATCGGAGGATGCGTGCCTGAGCGTGATCCGGATTGCCGAGCTTGCCATGGAAGCCGGGCTGCCGCCCGGAGCCCTCAACCTGGTGACCGGGTATGGCGCGGAGGCAGGCGCCGCGCTGACATCGAACCCCGGCATCCATTTCGCCACCTTTACCGGCTCGCCCGAGGCCGGCGCCCTGGTGCAGCAGGCAACCGCGGCCAACCACGTCCCCTGCGTGCTTGAGCTGGGCGGCAAGTCGCCGCAGATCGTCTTCGACGACGCGGACCTGGACAAGGCGGTGCCGGCCGTGGTCAAGGCCATTGTCCAGAACGCCGGGCAGACCTGCTCGGCGGGCAGCCGGCTGCTGGTGCAGCAAGGCATCTACGATCGCTTCGTCGGCATGGTGGCGCAGGCCTTCCGTGCCCTGCAGGCGGGCGTGCCGGCCGCCGATCTGGATTGCGGGCCGATCGTCAGCGAGCGGCAGTACCGGCGTGTGATGGGGCTGGTGGAGGCCGCGCGGGACAGCGGCGTGCCGGTTATCGCCGAAGGCGGGTTTGCGGCGGATTTGCCCCGGGGTGGGTACTTCGTCAGGCCGGTCCTGTTCGGTCCGGTGCCGCGCGACCACGCGCTGGCGAATATCGAGGTATTCGGGCCAGTGCTGTCGGTGATGCCGTTCACGGACGAAGAGGATGCCATCCGGCTGGCCAATGCCACCGACTACGGCCTGGTCGCCGGCGTGTGGACCGAGAACGGCAGCCGGCAGATGCGGGTCAGCCAGCGGCTGCAGAGCGGGCAGGTCTTTATCAATTGCTACGGTGCCGGCGGTGGGGTCGAACTGCCCTTCGGCGGCGTCAAGAAGAGCGGGTACGGCCGGGAAAAGGGCTTCCTCGCGCTGGAAGAGATGAGCACCACCAAGACCATCGTGCAGCACTACCAATAGGGAGACAACATGTCGGAGCTATCAGACCAGGTTGCCATTGTCACGGGCGCAGGCAGTGGCTTTGGCGCCGCGATTGCGCGGGCCTTTATCCAGGCGGGAGCGAAGGTCGTGCTGGCCGATATCGATCGCGATGCCGTGCAGAGACTGGCGGACGAGTTGGGGCCGAATGCCAGTGCGGCCGCGTGCGACGTCACCAGCCCGGCGCAGATCAACGCCGCGGTGCAGCACTGCTGCGACCATTTCGGCGAGCCGGACGTGGTCGTCAACAATGCCGGCACCACGCATCGGAATCAGTCGATGCTGGAAGTCGACGAAGCGGTCTTCGACCGCGTCTTCGCCGTCAACGTCAAGTCGATCTACCACATGGCACGCGCGGTCGTGCCGCTGATGAAGCAGCGCGGCAAAGGCGTGATCCTCAATATCGGCTCGGTCGGCAGCCACCGGCCGCGCCCGGGGCTGACCTGGTACAACAGCTCGAAGGGCGCGGTGAGCGTGATGTCGAAATCGATGGCTGTTGAACTGGCCGCGCACGGGATCCGGGTCAACCTGATCTCGCCCGTGATGGCGGCGACCGGGCTGCTGCAGGACTTCATGGGGGTTGCCGACACCGCCGAGAACCGCGCCCGCTTTGTTGCCACCATACCGCTGGGGCGAATGTGCGAGCCGGCCGACGTGGCCAATGCCGCGGTCTTCCTGGCAAGCCCGGGTGCCCGCTTCCTTACCGGCATCGACATGCCCGTTGACGGAGGCCGGGCCATCTGAGCGAAGCCGGCGGCGTTTCCGGCATCGCTCATGCCGTCTGGAAACTCATCCGCTTTGCCTGCGAGATCGACATGGCCGCCACTTGCACATGCGGGGCCAGCTTGGCCTGGGCGGTTTCCAGCGTCCAGCGCGTGGACGGGACTGAGATATTGATGGCCCCGACCGGCAGCCCGCGGTGGTCGGTGATTGCGGCTGCGACGGAGATGTCGCCGACCACGGTCTGGTTCATGGCCACGGCATAGCCGCGTTCACCGGCCTCGCGGATCGCCGTCATCAGCTTGTCGGGGTCGGTTTCAGTGAACGGCGTGATGGGGTTCAGTGCGGTCGCCCGCACCACCTCCAGGCGCTGCGCTTCGGGCAGCTTCGACAGGATCGCAATCCCGGACGCGGTGTACACGGCCGGGAGCCGGTACCCGACCCCGAAATCGACGTTGATCAGGTGCTGCCCGGGGAAGCGGGCCAGGAACACGATTTCGTGCCCGTCGAGTTCCTGCAGGTTGGCGGTTTCTCCCAGCGTGCGGCTGATATCGAGCAGGTAGGGCGATGCGCGCTCGACCAGGTCGTTGGAGCGCAGGTAGTTGTACGACAGGCCCAGTGCCTTCGGCGCAAGCCCATACATCGCCGAATCGGGCAGGCGCCGGATGTAGCCCAGCTGTTCCAGTGTGTGCACCAGCCGCTGGGTGGCGCTGCGGTCGAGATCGGCCGCCCGGGCGATTTCCGCCATCGACATCAGGCGGCGGTCCGGGCCGTGGAAGGCTTCCAGCACCTGGAAGGCCTTTTCCACCGAACCGACGAACAGGGACGAACGCTCGCGCCTTGTGCGCAGCCCGTTGCCTTCATTACCTGAATCCACACAACCTCCTGCTCGTCCTTGTCATTGTTTTCATGGCTTACAGTGCGGCCAGCCGCGCGGCATGGTCGTCCGAGAGCGCGGCAGCGTCCAGCCTGGCTGCCTGCGGAACGCCGAGCAGCCGCAGCGTGGTCTCGAATTCTCCACGCAGGATGGCCAGGACTTCCGCCACGCCGCGGGGACCGCGCGCCGCCAGCCCGTACAGCGGTGCGCGCCCCACCAGCACGCCGCGGGCGCCCATTGCCAGCGCCTTGGCGATGTCGGCGCCGCGGCGCACGCCGCCATCGACGAATACGTGCATCCCGCCCGCCGCCGCGACGATGGCGGGCAGCATCTCGACCGCGCTGGGCGCGCCTTCCAGCTGGCGGCCGCCGTGGTTGCTGACCACGATGCCATCCAGGCCCTGGCGGGCGGCGATTTCCGCGTCGGCCGGCGTAAGGATACCCTTGATGATGACGGGCCCGTGCCAGTGCCGGCGCAGCCAGGCGATGTCGTCCCAGCACAGCGACATGTCCATCTGCCGGCTCAATCCCGCCGCCTGCGCCTTCAGGTCGTTGGCCATCCCGCTGCTGCGGGCCAGGTTGACCAGCTGCGGCGAGCCGCCCTGGCGCAGCATGCGCAGGCACCACCGCGGATGTGCCGCGAGGTCGGCCAGCAGCCGCGGCGTCCACGGCACCGGCATGCGAAAGCCGTTGCGGATGTCATGGTCGCGCTTGCCGTGCACCATGGTGTCGACGGTCAGCATCAGCGTGCTGAAGCCGGCGGCGCGTGCGCGCGCCATCATGCTCTCGGCGATGGCGCGGTCGCGCTGCACGTAGAGCTGCAGCCACAGGTCGCCGTCGCTGGCTGCGCGCACGTCTTCGATCAGCGAGGTCGATGCAGTCGACATCACGAAGGGCAGTCCTTCAGCGTGTGCGGCCCGTGCCAGCGCCTCTTCGGCCTTCGGCCAGTACAGTCCGTTCAGCCCCGTGGGGCCCACCAGCAACGGCAGGCGGTACTTGCGGCCGAAGATCTCCATGCCGGGATCGGTCTCCGTGACGTCGCGCAGCACGCGCGGCCGGAACAGCAGTGCCTGGTATGCGGCCAGGTTGCGTGCCAGCGTGCGCCCGTCCTCCGCGCCTCCCTCCAGATAGTCGAAGGCGAAGCGCGACAGCCGGCGCCGCGCCAGGTCCCGATAGTCCTTGATGGCCGGCAGCATGATCGTCGGCGCCTCAGGCGAGGGCGGCCTCGGCTTGCAGCCGCTGCGTCAGTTCGGCACGCAGCTGTGCCTGCAGCCCGGGTGCCGGCGCTACCAGCGGTGCCAGCACCTTAGGCGCGGTCACGCCCACCAGGTCGAGCACGGATTTCAGCGGCCCAGGATTGGTTTCGGAGAAGGCCAGGTCCAGCAACGGAATCAGCTGGCGGTGCAGGCGTACCGCTTGCGCGGTATTGCCGGCCACGCCGAGCTCATAGATGGCGCGCCAGGTGCGCGGCAGCACGGAGGCGGTCACGACCACGCCACCCCTGGCACCCGCCGCCATGTGCAGCGGGAACAGGCTGTCCTCGCCGCTGAACACGCTGAAGCTGTCGTCGACACCCGCCACCACCTTGAGGAAGTGGTACATGTCGGTGTTGCAGGCTTTCATGCCGATGATGTTTTCGTGGCGCGACAGCTCGTGCAGCACCTCCGGCGCGATCGCGATCCGCGTGCGGTAGGGGATCTCGTAGATCATGACCGGCACCGGCGAGGCGTCGGCATAGCGCAGGAAGTAGTCGCGGATGCCTTGCTGGGTCGGCGAGGTGTAATAGGGCGTCAGCACCATCAGGGCAGAGGCGCCGACGCCGGCAAAGGCCTTGCCCGCATCCAGCGCATCGTGGAACCCCGGGTCGAGCACGCCGGGAATGACGGGAACCTGGCCAGCCGCTGCTTCGACACAAAGGGCTGCCATGCGGACGCGCTCCTCGCGCGACAGGGCACCGTATTCGCCGGTGCCGCCCAGCGGCACCACGCCGGCAACGCCGTTGGCCAGCAGGTAGGCCATCAGCTTGCGCGTGGCGTCCTGGTCGATCCTGTCGTCGGCCGTCACGGGCGTCGGGATGGCGGGGAAGATGCCGCGCAGGTCGGCGGCGGTAAGCTTGTTGTTCATGGATAAGGTTCTCAGCGCCCGGCGCTCTTGCGGCGCAAGCGCTCGGCGCAGGTGATCAGGAGGGTAACGAAGACGAACAGGCAGGTAGACACCGCGGCAATCACCGGTGAAAGCTGCAGCGTCACCTCGTCCCAGAACTGCTTGGGCAGGGTGGCGCTCAGTCCGCCAGAGGCAAACAGGGCGATCGTCAGCTCATCGAACGAGGTGGCGAAGGCGAACAGGAAGGACGAGAACAGGCCGGCGGCGAGGATCGGCAGCGTCACGTAGCGCAGCGTCTGCCAGGGCCTGGCGCCCAGGCTTTGCGCCGCCAGGTCGAGCCGCGTGTCGTAGTTGCGCAGCACCGCCATCATCGTCATGACGACGTAGGGCACGGCAATGACGGTGTGGCCGATCATCAGGCCGAGCGAGGTGCCGACCAGCCCGACCCTGGCGAAGAAGTAGAACATCCCCACCGCGATGATCATGCGCGGGATGATGATCGGCGACAGCACGAACGCCAGCAGCAGCGACTTGCCCCGCATCTGCGAGCGCGCCAGCAGGAACGCCACCGGCGTGCCGACCAGCAGCGCCAGCACCGCGGCGCCAAGGCCGACCAGCAGCGAGCGCAGCCCGGCCTGCATCCACAGCGGCGAGGCGAGCATGTCCTGGTAGTGCTGCAGCGTGAAGCCGCGCGGCGGCCAGTTCAGCCCCGACTTGTCGGCGAACGACAGCGGGATCATCAGCAGCGCCGGCACGCTCAGGAACAGCAGCACCATCAGCACGATCGTGCGCAGCGGCAGCGAGTCGCCCGGCTGCGGCTCGCGCCGGCCGCGCGGCACCAGTGCCAGCAGCTTGTCGCTGACCGCTCCCAGTGCGCCCAGCACGCTGTCACCGAGCCGATGCAGCACGCCATCGTGCGCGGCGGCGGAGCGGGTGCGTTGCTCCGCTCCGCCTGCCATCGACGAGAGCCCGAGCACCTTGTCATACAGGGCGAACACCGCCAGCACGACCAGCAGCAGCAACACCGAGATCGAGCCGGCGAAACCCCAGTTCATGGTCTGCTGCACCTGGTCGATGATCAGCTGGGCGACCATGATCTCTTTGCGTCCGCCCAGCAGCGCGGGCACGATAAAGAAGCCGACGGCGGTGACGAACACCATGATGGCGCCGGCCGCCACGCCCGGCATCGAGAGCGGGAAGTAGACGCGCCAGAACGCCGTGCCAGGCCGTGCCCCAAGCGTAAGCGCCGCGCGCGGGAGGTTGCGGTCGATGTTCTCCATCACCGACAGCATGGTCAGCACCGCCAGCGGCATCAGCGCGTGCACCATCGCCACCAGCACGGCGCCGAGGCTGTACAGCAGGTTGGAAGGCGCATCCTGGATGCCGGCGGCGCTCAGCAACTGGTTGACCACGCCGTTGCGGCCCAGCATCACGATCCAGGCAAAGGCGCGCACCAGGAAGCTGGTCCAGAACGACAGCAGTACCCAGAACAGCCACTTTGCCTTCCTGTCCTTTGACAGCGAGGAGATCAGGTAGGCCACCGGATAACCGGCGACCACGGAGAGCAGCGTGGTCCAGAGCGAGATCTTCAGCGTGATCAGCATCACGTCGACGTAGACCGATGACGCAAACAGCTGGCGGTACTTGGCCAGCGTGAAGGCACCGTCGCTGTAGACGCTCAGCAGCAGCAGCTGGCCGACCGGGTAGACCAGCAGCACCACGAACAGGAGCACCAGCGGCGCGGCCAGCAAGGCGGGCCGCAGCCAGGGTAGGGGTCGGCGTTGCAGGGCGACGGCGGTCATAGCGAATCCGGGACGGCGACAGCGTCGCTGCGCTGCCAGGTAAGCGTGACTTGCTGCCCGACCGCATGCCGGGAAGCGCCCATCGAGGTGGGGTAGGACAGCACCACCGGGGCCTGGCCGGCGGCATCGGATTCCACGTACAGCTTGGTCAGGCTGCCGGTGATCATGCTGTCAAGCACTTTGCCGCTGACCGCATTGGCGGCGGTGACGCCGTTGGCCATGGCGATGTTCTGCGGCCGCACCATGACCCGCACCTTGCCCCCGGCGGCCACCGGCGCATTGGTGACCGCGTGGGCGACGGCGCCGCCCTGTGCCAGCGCCACCTCCACGTGGTCGCCGCGCACTTCCGTGACGGTGCCCTCGAACAGGTTCGATTCGCCCAGGAAGTCGGCCACGAACAGCGTGCGCGGGCGGAAGTACAGGTCCGACGGCGTGCCAAGCTGCTCGATCTTGCCGCCGTTCATCAGGCAGATGCGGTCAGACATCGTCATCGCCTCTTCCTGGTCGTGGGTGACATAGACGATGGTGGTGCCCAGCTCGCGGTGGATGCGCTTGATCTCCAGCTGCATGTGGTCGCGCAGCTTCTTGTCCAGGGCGCCCAGCGGTTCATCCATCAGGATGATCGATGGCTTGTAGACCAGGCAGCGGGCCAGCGCGATGCGCTGCTGCTGGCCGCCCGAGAGTTCCTTCGGGAAGCGCGCCGCGACGTGGGGCAGGCGGACCATTTCCAGTGCTTCCAGTGCCTGGCGCCTGGCCGTGGCCGCGTCGACCCGGCGCATCTTCAGCGGGAAGGCGATGTTCTCCGCGATCGTCATGTGCGGGAACAGCGCGTAGTTCTGGAACACCATGCCGATATCGCGCTCGTAGGGGGCGCCAAAGGTCACGTCCTTGCCATTGATCAGCAGCTGGCCGCCGTCCGGCACGGCCAGCCCGGCGATCAGGCTGAGCAGCGTGGTCTTGCCCGAGCCCGAAGGGCCCAGGAGGGTAAGGAATTCCCCCTCGGCCACTTCAAGGTCGGTCGGGGCCAGCGCGACGAAGTCGCCATAACGCTTGGTCAGCCCGGAAATCTTGAGTTTGGAATTCGGCATCGTGTCGTTGCTTGTGGTGTCTGGTGAAGAGGTTCAGATCACTTGAGGATCCAGCCGTTGAACTTCTCCATCACCGCGGCCTGGTTATCGAGCCAGTACTTGGCGTTGATCTGCACGCCCGACTTGATGTTGTCGGGGTGGGTCGGGCAGTTCTTCGCAACCTCGGGCTTGATGTACTTGAAGGCATCCGGCTGGGTCACGCCTGCCGGGAAGTACTCCACCAGCGAGGCCATGCGCTTGGGGTCGGACGCGAACTTGATGAATTCGCGGCAGGCTTGCGCATTCGGCGTGCCGGCCAGGATGGACCAGTTGTCCACGCCCCACAGGTTCTGGTTCCAGACGATGCCGACCTGGGCACCGGAGGCGGCCGCGCTCTGTGCGCGCGACACCCAGGTGGCCACCATGTCGACCTCGCCGGACTTGAGCATCTGCTCTACCTGGGCGCCGGAGTTCCACCACACGTCAACGTTGGCCTTGATCTTCTCCAGGTTGGCGATGGCCTGGTCGATATTGAGCGGATAGAGCGCGGAGGTCGCCGTGCCGGCGGCCATCAGCGACTCTTCCAGCGTGTCGAACGGGTGCTTGCGCAGGGCGCGGCGGCCGGGGAAGTCCTTGACGTTCCAGAAGTCGGCCCACGACGACGGTGCCTTGCGGCCCTTGAAGGCGTCGGTGCGATAGGCCAGGACCGTGCTGTAGACGTTGGTGCCCACGCCGTAGGGCGACATGAAATGCGCCGGAATGGTCTTGATGGTGGCGTCGCCCTCCAGGCCGTGCTTCTCCAGGTAGACCTTGCCGCCCTGCGTCAGCAGCAGGATGGCCGGCTGGCTGATCTTGGCCATGTCCCAGGTGTAGTTCCTGGTCTCGACCATGCTGCGGATCTGCGCCACCGGTTCGGCGTTGGCCTGCACGCCCACGACCTCGATGCCGGTCTTCTCGGTGAACGGCTTGTAGTACACCGCGCTGTAGGCCTTGGTGTAGATGCCGCCGTCGTCGCGCACCACGATGCGCTTGGACTGCGCGCGCGCATATTGCAGCACTGCGGGCGCGGCAAGCGTGCCAAGGCCGGCAGCGGCGACCTTGAGGGCACGCCGGCGAGAAGAGTTGATGGGGCTGTGGTCGTTCATGCGAGCTCCTTGATTGCCGTTATTGCTGGGAAGGTGGGGACGGCAGCAGCCGGCCGGGGTTGAACAGGTCGCGCGGGTCGAGCATGCGCTTGATGCCGTGCATCATGGCGATCTCGACCGCCGGCTTGAACTGCGCCATTTCCTCGGTCAGGACCTGGCCGATGCCATGTTCCGCGCTGAAGGTGCCGCCCAGTTCGTAGGCCACCTGGTCGATGGCGTGCTTGATGCGGGCGGCCACGGCATCGCGCTCTGGCAGCGCTTGCCACTGCGGGAAAGGCACCAGCGGGATGAAGTGGACGTTGCCATCGCCCAGGTGGGCCACGACGATGATCGGCAAGTCCGGCAGGACCGCATGCGCCGCCGCGGTGGCGCGCTCAATGAACTGCGGCACCGCCGAGACCGGCACGGCGCAATCGGTGTTCAGGCCCAGGCCCGCCTTCTTGTTGCCTTCGGAGACGCTATGCCGCACCTGCCACATGGCTTCGCGCTGCGCGCCGCTGGCGGCCACCACGGCATCGTCGACCAGGCCTTCGGCCACGCCTTGCTCCAGCACTTCCTGCAGCACCTCGTCGAGCAGCTCGCGCCGGCCGGTGTCGGCAAGTTCCACCAGCACGTGCCAGGGATGGCTGGCAGGCAACGGCGCACGGCGGCCGGGCACGTGATCGAGCACGATCTGCAACTGCACGTCATTGAGCATTTCAAACGCGGACAGGGTGGCGCCACAGCGCTGCTGGAAGCGTCCCAGCATCTCCAGCGCCGCCTGCGGCGTGCTCACCGCCAGCCACGCCATGGCGTGCGCGGTGGGCAGCGGGTGCAGCTTGAGCGTGGCGGCGGTGATCACGCCCAGCGTGCCTTCGGAGCCGATAAACAGGTGCTTGAGATCGAGGCCGGTGTTGTTCTTGCGCAAGCGGTACAGGCCGTTCCAGACCTGGCCGTCGGGCAGGACCACTTCAAGGCCGAGCACGTTGTCGCGGGTGTTGCCATAGCGCAGCACGCCGGTGCCGCCCGCATTGGTGGCGATATTGCCGCCGATCTGGCAGGAGCCTTCGGCGCCCAGGCTCACGGGATAGAGGCGCCCCTGTTCCGCCGCCGCCTGCTGGATCGCGGCCAGCACGCAGCCTGCCTCGACTTCCATCGAGTTGTTGGCCGCATCGATGGCGCGGATGCGCCGCATGCGTGCCAGGCTGATGACGATGGGCGGCGTGCCGTCCGGGGCCGGCACCGCGCCGCCGCACAGGCTGGTATTGCCGCCTTGCGGCAGCACGGGCACGCTGGCCTGGACCGCGGCCTGCACCACCGCGGCGACTTGCGCGGTGGAGGCCGGCAGCACCACGCACAGCGCCGGGCCCTTATAACGGCCGCGCCAGTCCTCGATGTAGGCGGCTACGTCCGCGGGTTCGGTGAGAACCGCATCGGGTCCCAACAGGTCTTTCAGCTTCAATACAAGTGACATCGCCTTGTGCCCTCGTGCTCGATTGAAGCCATACTAGTCGATTGTCATGAGCATATGTATAGGTGAAATCCACATACTAGTAATCGCAATGCGATTACTTTGTCGCTCGACAGGCAAAGGGCTGCAGACCAGATGTCGGGGGTTCCTTGTGCGAACGGCCTTCCGTGACAGCGGCCCGGCGGCGTGCCGCCCTACAATCTGATCCTGTCCTGACAACGAGGCTCACCATGTTCACCGCCTGTCCCACAGAAAGAAGCCGTGTCATTGCCGATCGCGTCGAGCGCTTTGTCCGCGACGTCGTGGTGCCCTATGAGCGCGACGTGCGCTGCGAAGCCCATGGCCCGACGGCCGGGCTGGTCGCCGAGCTTCGCGACCTGGCGCGCGCGGCCGGCGTCATGACGCCACATATCCTGCCCGACGGCTCTCACCTGACCCAGCTCGAAACCGCGGCCGTGCTCAAGCGCTCGGGCTTGTCGCCCCTCGGGCCGGTCGCGGTCAACACCATGGCCCCGGACGAGGGGAATATGTTCCTGCTGGGCAAGGTCGCCACGGAGGCACAGCAGCAGCGCTTCCTTGCACCGCTGGTCAGCGGCGAGGCCCGCTCCGCATTCTTCATGACCGAACCGGCGGAAGAAGGCGGGGCCGGTTCCGATCCGTCGATGCTCCAGACCACCGCGGTCAGGGACGGCGACGAATGGGTGATCCGCGGCCGCAAGAAGTTCATCACCGGAGCCGAAGGGGCCAGCGCCGGCATCCTGATGGCGCGCACCGGCGATGGTGAGCGCGCGCAGGCCACCATGTTCCTGGTCGACCTGCCGCATCCGGCGATCCGCATCGAACGCCTGCTTGACACCATCGACAGTTCCATGCCGGGCGGACATGCGCAGGTCCTGATCGACGGCCTGCGCGTGCCGCAGGACCAGGTGCTGGGCGAGGTGGACGAGGGCTTCCGTTATGCGCAGGTTCGCTTGTCGCCGGCGCGGCTGTCGCATTGCATGCGCTGGTTCGGGGGTGTGGCGCGTGCCGACGAGATCGCGCGCGCCTACGCCACCACGCGCAAGGCTTTCGGCAAGCTGCTGATCGACCACGAGGGCGTGGGCTTCATGCTCGCCGAGAACCTGATCGACCTGCAGCAGGCCGCACTGATGATCGACTGGTGCGCCGGGGTGCTCGACGGCGGTTCCCTGGGTACGGCCGAGAGTTCGATGGCCAAGGTGGCCGTGTCCGATGCCTTGTTCCGCGTGGCCGACCGCTGCGTGCAGATCCTCGGCGGCATGGGCGTGTCGCGCGACACCATTGTCGAACAGGTCTTCCGTGAAGTGCGTGCGTTTCGCATCTACGACGGCCCGACCGAAGTCCACAAGTGGTCGCTGGCAAAGAAGATCAAGCGCGATACCCTGGCAGCATCGCATCATGGTTGAGCGCCGCCCTGGCGCCGGGCCTGCCTGAGGGGGCCCGGCAGGTGCCATCGCGCCCATCCCCGATCCAGCGCGCCCTGGCCGTGCTGCGCGCGCTGTCCGATCCGGAAGTGCGCCGCATGAGCGACGTGGCGCGCGCCACCGGGCTCGATCCGGCCACGGCTTCGCGCATGCTCGACCTGCTGGTGCAGGAGGGGTTCGCCACGCGCGACCAGGCGCGCCGCTACGGCATCGGGCCCGAGATCTTCCAGCTGGCAGACGTGGCGCAGCGGCGCGTGGACTTGCGCAAGCTGGCGCGTCCGGCGCTGGAACGGCTGGTGGAGGCGTTCGAGGATACCGCCGTGCTGACCGAGGCCAGCCGTGGCGAGGCGGTGTGCACCGACCTGGAACCCGGCACGTATGCGATACGGGCGAACTACGTGACGGTCGGCACGCGCCGGCCGCTCGGCGTGGGCGCCGGCAGCCTGGCGGTGCTGGCATGGCTGCCCGCGCCCGAGCGCGCGCGCCGGCTGCAGCAGACCACGCGCAAGCTTGGCAAGCACCCGCGGCTCGATGCCGCGTGCATCGCCGCGGAAATCGAGGCAGCCCGGGCGCGCGGGCATGTGCTGTTTCTCGATTGGGTGGTCGACGGCATGGGCGGCATTGCGGTGCCGATTCTCGACTATGAGGGCCGGCCGATCGGTGCCTTGAGCGTGGCGGCGACGAGCGCGCGTATCCGCTCGCGCGAGGCCGCGCTGGCACGCAAGCTCAAGCAAGAGGCGCGACGCATCACCAGCGCCTGGACGCGCACCGTGATACCGCCGCGGGCCGACGCATGCACCGACGGCCGGCGTGCCAGGGGGCGCCAGTCCGGCGGTGGCTGACGCCTACCCCGGCGAGCCTATGACGCCGGCCCGCGCAGCAGGCCGGCCAGCGCGTCAGGTATCTCGACTTCGAAACGCAGCACGGCACTGGCCAGCGCCTTGCCGTAGTTGTCGATCGCGAGGCTGCGCGACACACCGCCGCCGAGCGCGCCCTCCGCGACGAAGTTGAGCACCTGCAGTCCATCCACTTCATGGCGCGTGACCGCGCCTGTGATCAGCGTGCCGTACAGCGCCTTGAACGCGGGTGCCGTCAGCTGTGCCTTGATATGCGGGTAGAACTCCGGCGCGTAGGCGATGACCGCCGTGTTCGAAGTATTGCCCTTGTCGCCGGAGCGGCTGTGTGCGAGACGTCGCAGTGGTACACGCATGGCGAATCCTCAGAGATAGTGGACCTGGGAGGTGATCAACGCGCGCGGCACCAGTGCCGACCAGACGCCGATGATCTCGCGCGTGCGCTCCTGGTGCGGCACGCGCTTGCCGGTGGAGGCCAGGCCGCAGACCGCCATGCCGTCGATCTCGCGGCCAACCTTGGCGGCTTCGTCGCGCGTGCGGGTGCGCGCGGCGACGCGGACCGCGATTTCGTTGGGCTCGCAGACAGGTTCGGGCGAGGCCGCGCCGTGCACGGCGTTGACGCCGAGGAAGTCGATGCGCACCTCATCCGCCTGCAACCTTGCCATGGCAAAGCGCGCTTCGAGGATGCGTTTGGCCAGCCTGGCCTTTTCCAGGCAACCCGGCCCCGCGTAGAAGAACATGTCTTCACCGATATGCCCTTCGGTGCAGCCCAGCGACACCTTGAGCGTATCGGTGCGCGGCTGCCCGCTCACACCGCTGATACGCACGCGGTCCGGCCCTACCTGTTCGAGCACCGCGGTCGAGAAGTCGACCACCACGTCCGGCGTGATGTAGCGGCGCGGGTCGTGGACCTCATAGAACATCTGCTCCTTGACGGTCTGCTGGTCGATGCGTCCGCCGCTGCCATCCACCTTGCCGATCACGGCGCTGCCGTCGGCCTCCACCTCGGCGATCGGGAAGGCCAGGTTCCATGGTTCCGGCACATCCTTGTAGCCGGGGTCGCCGAAATATCCCCCCGTCACCTGCGCGCCGCACTCGAGCAGATGGCCGATGGCGCTGCCGCGCGCAAGCCGAGTCACGTCGTCCGGCGACCAGCCGAAATGATGGATCATCGGCGCGAGGAACAGCGACGGGTCGGCCACGCGCCCGGTGATCACGATCTGCGCGCCCGCGCGCAATGCGGCGACGATCGGTTCGGCGCCTTCGTATGGTTCGGCGCTGATCAGGGTTTCACGCAGCGAGGAAACCGGTGCGCCGCTTTCCAGCAGGGTGAGATCCAGCTCGCAGATGCTCCCGGTCAGGTCCGTGGTGGTGACCGCGGCGATTCTGACGCCGGGCAGGCCCAGTTCCTCGCAGAGCTCGGCCACGCGCCGGGCCGCGCCGAGCGGATGAATCCAGCCCTGGTTGCTGATGATGCGCGTGCCATTGGCGATGCACGGGGGCAGCACTGCGCGCATGCGTTCGTCGAGATAGGTGTCGTAGCCGGCGAAGGCCGGGTCGCGCCGCTTGCGCACCTGCGCGGCGGATACCGTGGCCTCGGCCATGGTCTCGAAGCACAGGTAGTCGAGCTTGCCCAGGCGCGCCGAACGCTCGGCCGGCTCGACGCGGTCGCCCCACCAGCCCGATCCCGAGCCGATGCGAAGGGTGTTGGTCTTGGTCATGATTGTCCTGTATCAGGGGTTGGCGCTGCCCAGCCGCGTCATTGCGGCTTGATGCCGGCGGTCTGGATCACGCGCGACCATTTTTCCGTATCGCTCCTGATCTGCGCCGCGAACGCGGCGGAGCCTTCGCCGCCCGGCTCGGCGCCAAGCTGTTCGATGCGCTTGCGCACGTCGGGCGTGGCCAGCACCTTGTCCACCGCCTGCTGGAGCCGGCGCACGCGCTCGGGCGGCGTGCCGGCCGGCGCGAGCAGCCCGAACCAGGAATTGACTTCATAGCCCGGCAGCCCCGACTCGCGCACGGTCGGCACGGAAGGCAGCACCGAGGCCCGCCTGGCACTGGTGACCGCCAGCGCCGTCACCTTGCCAGCCTGGATCTGTGCGAGCGCGGACGGCAGGTTGTCGAACATCAGGTTGACCTGGCCCGCGAGCAGGTCCGTCATGGCGGGGGCGGCCCCTTTGTACGGCACGTGCTGCATGCTGACGCCCGCCATCATGTTCAGCAACTCGCCTGACAGGTGGGGCGACCCGCCGGTGCTGGTCGAGGCATAGTTGATCTTGCCCGGCTCGCGCCTGGCCAGCGTCACCAGTTCGCCCACCGACCTTGCGTTCAGCGTGCTGTTGACAAGCAGCACGTTGGGGGAATTGGCGACCAGCGTCACGGGCACGAAGTCCCGGGTGCTGTCGTACGGCATGCGCGGGTAAATGAACTGGTTGGTCACCTGCGTGCCCAACGTGCCCATCAGCAGCGTATAGCCGTCAGCCGCACTGCGCGCCACGGCCTCAGCGCCGATGTTGCCGCCCGCGCCCGGACGGTTGTCGACCACGATCTGCTGGCCCAGCGCCTCGCCGGCCTTCTGCGCAACCAGGCGCGCCAGGATGTCAGTGGTGCCGCCGGGCGTGAAGGGCACCACCAGCCGGATCGGACGCGAAGGAAATGCCTCTGCCGCGCAGGCCGGTGCGGACCAGGCGCACAAGGCAGGCAGGGTGGCGAGCGCCGCAACTATGGCACGCCGCGGGCGGGAATGACGCTGCATCGGGTTGTCTCCTGGGCGCGAGGCGGTGCGCGCGCATCTGGTTTCGTTGAGGGAAACTCTGTGCGGGAGATCTTAGGGAGGGGAGCGAACGAGCGTCAAACGAATGCCATATATTTTCATTGGTTGAAAATTTCAGGCGATTTCAAGCGGACCAGTGCCGTGGGCGCGTGGCGATGGAGAGCTGAACATGAAGCCTCGACCTGCGCCGGAAGATGCGCCATGGTGGCGGGCGGATGCCGCCATCTGCAAGAGTGACCAGCGCAGCAAGCTTGTGTCGTCCATCGCCATGCTGGCCCGGGAGACCTGCGACTTCGGGCAGAAGTTCCCGACCGGGTGGTCGGCTGGCGTGCGTTCGGCCTGGCCGTATGGCCCGTTCGATAAATCCGGATTGTCCTCCGGTGCCGCTATCCCGCACTCTAGCGCTGTTTGATAAACCGATCGGCGCGACACAGTCAGCGTGCCGGCGACATGGAGACGGTGATATGTGCGTTCAAGCGGGCAAGGCCACGCTGGCCGGTATGAAGTGGATCACGTGCGGAGCGCTTGGACTGGCGTTTTCCGCGGGGGCGCTGGCAGCGGATGCCTATCCGTCCAAGCCCATCACGCTGGTGGTGCCGTTCTCGGCCGGCGGCCCGACCGATGTGGTGTCGCGGGCCCTTGGCCAGGCCATGTCGAAGGATCTGGGACAGAGCGTTGTCGTGGAGAACAAGCTCGGCGCCGGCGGCACGGTGGCGGCCGCATTCGTGGCGCGGGCGCAGCCCGACGGCTACACCATCCTGATCCACCACAATGGCATGGCGACGGCGCCGGCGCTGTACAAGAAGCTCTCCTACAGTCCGATGAAGGACTTCGAGTACATCGGGCAGGTGGCGGATGTGCCGATGACGCTGCTGGGCCGCAAGGACCTGCCGCCGGCCAACGCGGCGGAGCTGATCAAGTATGTCTCGCAGAACAAGGAGAAGGTCTCGCTGGCCAATGCCGGCCTTGGCGCGGTTTCGCAGCTATGCGGCCTGCTGTTCGAGGAGGCAGTCAAGGTCAAGATGACTTCCATTCCCTACCAGGGCACCGGCCCCGCGCTGACGGCCTTGCTGGGCGGGCAGGTGGACCTGCTGTGCGACCAGACCACCTCGACGCTGCCGCATATCAACGCCAACCGCGTCAAGCTGTATGGCGTGACGACGCCTAGCCGCATCAAGGCACTGCCCAATGCGCCGACGCTGCAGGAAGGCGGCCTGAAGGGCTTCTCGATGAAGGTGTGGCACGGGATCTATGCGCCCAAGGGCACGCCGCCCGAGGTCACTGCCAGGCTGACCAGGGCGCTGCAGCAGGCACTGAAGGATCCCGCCGTGGCCAAGCGGCTTGACGACCTGGGTGCGGAGGTTGTGCCGGTAGACAAGCAGACGCCGGAAGGGCTGCGCACCTGGCTCAAGGCGGAAAGCGACAAGTGGCAGCCGCTGCTGAAGACGATGAAGGTGGAGGCCGACTGACATCCTGCAGGCGGCAAGCGCGCCAGCGCTTGCGTTCCGTTGCACCCTGAATGTACGCCGCGCGACGATGGCTGCGCGGCGTACTTGCGCTTACGCGGCGCCCGCGGAGCAAGCTTCGGGTTAACACCGCAGTAGAAGCCCCAGGCATGCCGCCCCTTGATAGCAGCAGCGGAATTTTCTATTTCACCGTCGCCACGGTTGCTCGCTACCATCGTTTCAAAGGGTGTCGACGCGCAATGCGCCACCCAATCAAAACTATCTTCGTGGAAGAGACATGAAACGCTTGCTTGCTCAAGTAGGGATCGGTGCGCTCATTTCGTTCAGCGCGCACGCCTAGGCTGCTTATCCTGACCATCCCGTCCGCCTGGTCGTACGCTTCGCCGCCGGCGGCAGCACCGACGTGGTGGCGCGCATCGTGTCGAACAAGCTCGGCGCCTTGCTCGGGCAGCCAGTCGTAGCCTGGAGATTCCGGCGGAGAACCTGATCGGCGAGGAACCCCCAGCGTTTGCAGCAAAGCTCAGTTCTCCTGCCACGGCATCTCTTTCCACAGCTGACGGAAGCCCGTCTCCCCGCGCTCCAGCTCCGCGCTGTAGGCGGCCGGCGCCAGATAGTGCAACGGCGCATACATCGCTTCGGCCTGCTGGCGGAACTGCGGATCCGCGACCACGCGCGCCATCGCCTCCACCAGTTTCTTCCTGACCGGCTCAGGCAGGCCCTTGGGCGCCGCCAGGCCGCGCAGCGAAGCCAGCTCAATGTCGAAGCCCTGTTCGCGGAAGGTGGGCACGTTCGGGGCCAGCGTTGCCCGTGTTGCGCCCATTTGGCCAAGGAACTTGATCGGCGAGCCGCCTTTCTGGTACTGCAGCGCTTCGCCCACGTTAATGGCCCCGATGGTGAGCTGCTGCCCGACCAGCGCCGCACGCACGTCGCCTGCGCCCTTGTAGCCGACATGGGTGAGCTTGACGCCCGCGGCCCTCTCGAACAGCAGCATGGCGAGGTGGTCGTCCGAGCCGACGCCGGTGGTGCCGACTGACACCTCCCCCGGATGCGCCTTGGCATGGCGGATCAGCGCGGCCAGCGAGTCGATGCCGTTGCTGTTGTGCACCGTGAAGCCGCCCGGATCGTCGACCAGGTTGCCGATCAGGTCGAAGCTGCGCCAGGTGAAGGTGGTCTTGCGCTCGATGGGAATGGTCAGCAGGTTCGGCGTATTGATAAAGCCGATGGTGTAGCCGTCCGGCGCGGACCGTGCCAGTTCGGCGAAGCCGATGGCGCCGCCCGCGCCGGGCTTGTTCTGCACCACCACCGTGGCGCCGCCGAGTTGCTTCTCGAGGTGGCGGGCCAGCAACCGTGCCACCAGGTCCGTCCCGCCCCCGGGACCGTAGGCCACGATCATCTGGATAGGGCGGTTGGGATAGGGCGCCTCTGCCTGTGCGCCGGTCGCGGCGGCGAGGCCGCAGGCCAGCGCGAGCGCGCCGGCCAGGCGAAGGGGAAAGCGCCGGCGCCATTGGTCTTGGGTCGGGTGCATGGTTGGTGTCTCCTCGCCGGTCTGGTATGCCAGCGTGTTATGTGTAAAGAATAGTCTGCGGAATTGCGGGCTAAGGTGTGACCGATGACAGGGCGGCAGCCTGCATCACCGCCGCAATGCGCAGGCGCGCTTGCGGCCAGACTTCGGGATTGACCAGCCGCTCGGGCCGCTCGCCACTGGTCAGCAGCGTGACGATTTGAGTGGCGGCCAGTTCGGCGTTCCTGCGCCGTGCCTCGTGAGTAACGCCAGCGGTGTGGAAGGTGGCGACGACGTTGTCCAGCGCGAGCAAGGGGTGGGCGCGTGGTGGCGGCTCCTGGTCCCACACGTCCAGACCGGCGCCGGCAAGATGGCCGCTGGCCAGCGCCGCATGCAGCGCGCCCTCATCGTGGATGCCGCCGCGCGCGGTGCTGACGAAGATGCTGCCCGGCCGCATCGCGGCAAAGGCGGCGCCATCCATCATGCGCAGCGTGGTGGCATCGCGCGGGCAATGCAGCGAGACGATGTCGGCACTGCGCAGCAATTCCTCGAAGGACACGGCCTGTGCGCCGCGTGCGGACAGCTCCGCCGCATCCAGCGCCGGGTCGCACCCGATCACGCGCATGCCCAAGGCGCGGCCGAGTGCGGCGACGCGGCGGCCCGCGTGGCCCACGCCGACCAGGCCGAGCGTGCGGCCGCGCAGTTCGTGGCCCATCAGGTCCTCACGGCTCTCGCAGTTGTGCGCGCGCAGGCTGCGGTCGGATTCGGCGATGCGGCGCAGTACCGCGAGCATCAGGCCCAGCGTCATCTCCGCCACCGAGTCGGCGTTGCCGCCGGCCTGGTTGAGCACCGCGACGCCGGCCTCGGTGCAGGCATCGATGTCGATGGTGTCGCAGCCGGAGCCGCTGGACGACACCGCCAGCAGGTTCGGGCAGCGCGCCAGCAGCGCGGCGTCGGCGAACCAGCGGCGCGGGATCTCGTCCTTGGCGGCCGAGATCTGGTAGACATGGGCGCCGGACAGCCGGTCCCAGGCGGCCGCGTCGGCGCCTTCGCGGGCGCAGGTGTGCAGCGTCAGGCCTGGCGTGGCCGTAATGATGCGGTCAAAGGCTGCGTCCAGCCAGTGGTCGAAACGGACCACCGTGCCGGCGGCAGGCATCAGCAGGACGGGCGCGTTCATACGACCACCCCCTTTTCGCGCAGCGTGCGCTCGACCCAGCTCCGATCGGCGCGGCCTTGCGCGATCGACTCGAGCACCGCTGCTTCGGTGCGTTGTACGTTCTCCACGCGCGCGGCGATTTCCTCGGCATCCTCGGCCGCAACGACCAGCAGGCCGTCGCCATCGCCCAGCACCAGGTCGCCGGGGCGCACCACCATGCCGTCGATGCAGACGGGCACATGCAATTCGCCGGGACCGTCCTTGTAAGGACCGCGGTGCGAGACCCCGCGCGCATACACGGGCAACGTCTCCTTGCCGATCGTATCGCTGTCGCGGATCAGGCCGTCGATGACGAAGCCCGCTGCGCCGCGCGCGATCGCCAGCGCCAGCATGATCTCGCCGATGATGGCATTGGGACCGGCGCCGCCGGCATCGACGACGATCACATCGCCGGGTCCGCAGAGGTCGAGGGCCTTGTGCACCATCAGGTTGTCGCCCGGGCGCGTGCGCACGGTGAGGGCGCGGCCGGCCATGACGCCATCGCGCCGGTGATAGGGCCGCAGCCGCGTGGTGCCGACGGTGCGGCACATTGCGTCGCTGACATTGGCCACCGGGAAGCTGCGGTAGCGTTCCAGCAGCGCGTTGCTGACAGTCGGCGCCGGCTTGGGGTGGATGCGAAAGCCGTGAAGCGTGCTCATCGATAAGTCTCCGGGTGAGGGGGCATGTGGGGTAGTGAAGCGGCAGGCCGGATGCAGGCAGGGCCGATGTCTGCCAGCCGGGTCAGGCCGAGCATTGCCATATCGCGCGAGATCTCGGCCTGCAACAAGTCGATGGCGTGCGCCACGCCGGGGGTGGACCCGACCGTCGCCGCATAGGCGAACGGCCGGCCGACAAAGACGCAACGCGCGCCGAGCGCGAGCGCCTTGATTACGTCGGTGCCGCGGCATACGCCGCTGTCGAGCATCACCGGCAGGTCGGGCACGGCGTGCACGATCTCAGGCAGGACGCGCAGCGGCGCGATGGCGCCGTCGAGTTGCCGGCCGCCGTGGTTCGAAACGATGACCCCGTCCACACCGTGCCGACGCGCCAGCAAGGCGTCTTCCGCGGTCAGGATGCCCTTGACCACCAGCGTGCCTTGCCAGCGCCGGCGGATGGCTTCAAGGTGCGTCCAGGTGAAATGCGCGCGGTCGGAGAAGTCGCGCAGCACGCGCGATGACAGGATAGGCGCGCCGCGGTGCGCATAGGCGTTCTCGAAGTGCGGCATGCCGTGCCGCAGCAGCGTGCGCGCAAAAGTGCCGAGCAGCCAGCGCGGATGCGTGATGCCTTGCCATGCCAAGCGCAGGCTTGGCCGCAGCGGTGTCGAGAAGCCGGCGCGCACGTTGTTCTCGCGATTGCCCGCAACGGGCGTATCGACGGTGATCACCAGCGTCGATACGCCTGCCGCCTCGACGCGCGACAACAGCCCGTCGATCTGCGCCACGTCGCCGGGCAGGTAGGCCTGGAACCAGGTGCCGGGCGCGGCTGCCATCACTTCTTCCAGCCGGATCAGCGATGAACCGCTCATGATCGCCGGCACCGCGGCCTGCTGCGCGGCCTGCGCGAGCACGATATCGCCGCGGTAAGCGAACAACGCGGCGATGCCCATGGGCGCAACGCCGAAGGGGGCGGCATAGCGCCTGCCGAACAGCTCGAAGTCCAGTTCGCGCGTGGCCACGCCGGCAAGCACGCGTGGCCGCAACGCGATCTCGGTGAAGGCGCGGCGATTCTCCGCCAGCGAGACGCTGTCCTCCACCGCACCGCTGACGTAGGCGTACAGCGGCCGGGGCAGGCGGCGGCGGGCGAGCGGTTCAAGGTCGTTCAGCGAAAGCACTTGGCGGCGCAAGGTACCTGCGCCGCTTGCGCTTGCAGTCGTCACGCGCGGCGCGGAAGCGGTGCCGACGGCATCTGTGGCGCGGTCAGCGGCGTTTTCTGCAGCAGGGGCATGAAGAGCTGACATGATCGATAGGGGGCCAAGGCGACGACGAGGCTTCAATCTAGCAACCGCAAGGAATCGATAAAAGCGAAAAATAACGAAGCTATAATTTCGCTTTTAGGAAACTAATAATCGCCGCCCGCGGCGCGGATCCCATGACCCTCAAGCAACTGGAAGCCTTCTACTGGGCCGCGACCTGCCTCAACTTCTCGGTAGCCGCCGACCGCTGCCATCTGTCCGTGTCTTCGCTGTCCAAGCGGGTGGCCGAGCTTGAAACCTCCCTCGGCGTGCAGCTGTTCGACCGAAGCGGCCGCCGCGCCGAACTGACGGCGCAGGGCGAGCAGATGCTGCCGCGCATCCGCGAATTGCTGCGGGTCGCGGCCGAGTTGCAGCAGTCAGCGGGGCAGAGCCGTGGCCTGCAAGGCCGTTGCCGCGTGGGCCTGGGCGAACTGAGCGGCCTGACCTGGCTGCCCCGGCTGGTACGGCAGACGGCCATCCGGCACCCCGAGCTTCAGCTCGAGCCCTACGTCGATATCGGTCAGGTGCTGGAGCAGCGCCTGGAAGATGGCGAACTCGACCTCGCGGTGATCGCCGGGCCGTCATCGCGCAGCAGCCTCGCGTCGGAGCGGATCGCGCAGGTCGACTTTGTCTGGGTCGCGAGCGAGTCTTTTATCGACCAGACCGGCACCGACGATCCCCGGCGGCTGATGGCGGAGCAATTGCTGCTGTCCCTGCCGGTCGGCGCGGGCGGCACCCGGGTGCTCGACCAGTGGCTGGCCACCCGTGGCATGGCGGTCAACCGTCGCCTGGTGTGCAACAGCTGGGGCGCTGTGGTCGGCATGGTGGCGGAGGGGCTGGGTTTCGCCTTCATGCCAAGGCAGTGGGCCGAAGCGCTGGAAGCGCGCGGGGTGTTGCAGATCCTGACGAAGGGCGGCGCGCTGGAACCCCTGCACTATGTCGTGCAATGGCGTCGCGACGACGCGCGCCTGCTGATCACGGAGATGCGCGATGTCATCAAGGACGTGATCGAATTCCAGGCGCCGCGTTGCCTGGTGTAGACCGCGTCTCGCAGGGTAGATTTGGCCCAAGGTGTGCAGATTTCGCACGCGGCAGTACAACCGTCGCCTCTATGAGTGGCAGTGGCGCGCCAGTTGCACGCCTGGAACGACCTTTGCGAGGGATTTTTTTAACCCGCCGGCAGATGGCGGGCCCTGAACAGCGCCGCGGACATTGCATCTGCCATGGCCCGTGCCGGATGACCGCGGCCGTCATGGAGACGACCATGCCAAGGGCATCGAGCATAGCCAAAGCCAGGGCAGACAAGAGAGCAGGCAAGTCGCCGACCACCCAGGCCGGCCATTTCGTTCACGACGAGATCGAAGCCGTGCGAAAGGGTAAGCACGGCGTGCGCTCGGCCAAGCAGGCCATAGCGATCGGTTTGTCGGAGGCACGCCGCGCTGGCGTCGATGTGCCGCCAAAGAAGGGCGCGACCAAGGCGGAAACCAAGGCTGCTGCCGCCAAGGCTGCACCGCGACGGGCGAGTTCAGAAAGCACGGCCAAGCGGTCCCAGGCCGCGCTCAAGGCACTCAAGCGCGAGAGCACCGCCGGTGCTTCTCCCAAGGCGCTGTCTGCCCAGGCCAAGAGCGCGGCAAGCAAGCGCACGGCGACCGATCGCTCGGCTGCCGCGAAGAAGGCCGCCAGCACCAAGGGAGCTGCCGGTCGCTCCGAAGCGGCCCGCAAGGCCGCTAGAACGCGTGCGGCAAGGAAGGAGTCAGCCCGTTAGCGAACCAGCGTACCGCTGTCGGCAAGCTGCGCGCCTGGCACGCCGCGTTCTCCGGCGTTCACCGCACTGAACCGACACGGAGGTAAGCCACCCACTCTCTCGCCGGCTTCGACTGTGCGGTCGAGCAGCGAGTAGGTCTCTTCGGCCAGGGGGCTGGCGTAGAATCTGTCGGTGCGCCCTCGGAGCCCGGAACGCCGGGGACACCGGCTTCGATCATGGCGCGTTTGGCGCTGACCTTGTCGCCCATGCGCCGGATCGAAGCCGCGGTAGGCCCGATGCCCAACCCGTCCCTTCCAACGGCTTTGGCAAAATCCGCGCTCTCGGACAAGAACCCATATCCGGGATGCGATGGTCTTTCACGTCGTGTGTCCGAGGCTTCCCCCAACGGAATCAACTTCTCCGCCCCCCCTGAATTGAGAGCCATAGATGCGATCGCCCCGCAAGCTGTTTCACATGGCCGCCCTGCTGGCCTCACTTGCCGTCGTCGGCCAGGCGCCCGCGGCGCCCTACCCGGATCATCCTGTCGAACTCGTGGTGCCAAGCACGGCGGGCGGTGGTACCGACACGGTTGCGCGGGCCTTCAGCGAAGCCATGCGAAAGTACCTGCCGCAGCCGCTGACCGTGGTGAACAAGCCAGGTGCCAGCGGCGCCATCGGCATGACGGAAGTGGCCCGCGCCAGGCCCGATGGCTACAAGCTCGGCATCATCATCGCGGAAGCCGTGATCGTCCCGCATCTCGGGCCGACCACCCTCGACGCCGCCGAGCTGGTGCCGATCGCGCGCCTGAATGCCGATCCGTCGGCGATCACGGTCAAGGCCGACTCGCGCTGGAACACCATCGAGGCGTTCCTGGCATTCGCCGCGGCGCACCCGGGGGAGGTGCAGGTCGGGAATTCCGGCCCGGGCTCGATCTGGCACCTGGCGGCGACGGCGCTGGAGGACAAGGCGCACGTCAAATTCAATCATGTGCCGTTCTCCGGTGCGGCGCCGGCCCTGGTGGCGTTGATGGGCGGGCATATCGACGCGGTGGCCGTCAGTCCGGCCGAAGTATCGGCCTATGTGGCCGCAGGCAAGGTGAAGACGCTCGCGGTGATGGCCGGGCAGCGTGTCAGGGGCTTCGAGAACGTTCCGACGCTGCGTGAGCGCGGTATCGACCTCTCGATCGGCACATGGCGCGGACTGGCCGCGCCCAGGGGCACGCCACCTGAAGTGCTCGAAACCCTCGCGGCCGCCAGCCGCAAGGCGGTGGCGGACCCTGTCTTCGTGGCGGCGCTGGGCCGGCAGAACCTTGGGATTGCCTATGCCGACGCGGCGACCTTCAAGGCGATGATCGCGGCAGACAACGCGGTGATGAAGGTACTGGTGGCCAGGACCAACCTGCGGAAGTGAGGCAGCGTGTCCGTATCAGGCGGCTGCCCGGGCGGCAAAGGCCGCGAGGTCGAAGCGCGCGGCGGGCTGCCGCCCGGCGAGCGTGTCCAGCAGGTTGCGCGTGGCGAGTTCGGCCATGGCGCGCCGGGTCTCATGCGTGGCCGAGCCGATATGGGGCAGGGCTGTCACCCTGGGATGGCTGCGCAGCGGTGAATCCTGCGGCAGGGGCTCGGTGGCGAAGACGTCCAGCCCGGCCGCGCGCAGGTGGCCGCTGTCGAGCGCCGCGAGCAGCGCGTCTTCCTGCACGATCTGGCCGCGGGCGCCGTTGACGAAGATGGCGCCCGGCTTCATCAGCGCGAACTCGCGCCGGCCTATCAGGCCACGCGTGCTGTCGGTCAGGGGCAGCGTGACGGCGACGATATCGGCGCGCCGCAAGGCATCGTCGAGATCCGTCCGGGTGGCGCATCCCACCAGGTCACGCGGTTCCGCCGCGGTCTCGTTGACGTAGAGCACCCCCATGCCGAAGCCGAGCGCCGCGCGTCGCGCCACGGCCTGGCCGATGCGCCCGAAGCCCAGGATCGCCAGGGTCTTGCCGTGCACGTCCCAGCCGAACAGGCTTGCGCCGATATTGGCGGTCCAGCGGCCTTCGCGCACATGGGCCGCAAGCTCGACCAGGCGGCGGCTCGTGGCCATGATGAGCGCGAAGACGGTGTCGGCGGTGGTCTCGGTGAGTACGCCGGGCGTGTGGCACAGGGTGATGCCGCGCCGGTGCAGGCAGGGGAGGTCGTAGTTGTCGACCCCCACCGAAATACTCGAGATCACCTCCAACTGGCCCGCTTCGGCCAGTTCCGCTGCGCCCAGCTTCACGCTGGAGCCGATCAGGCCATGGGCGTTTGCCAGCGCGGCGCGGAAGGCAGGCAGTTGTGCCGGCTGGCGCGGGTCGGCCACGATCACATCGTGCTCCGATTCGATCCTGGCGAGCAGGTCATCAGGAATCGGGCGGAACACCAGGACATTCTTGCGCATCGGTAATCCTTGCAGTGGCTTCACAAACTGGCGGCCGCCAGCTGGGCATGGGTCGGCAGGCCTTCGGTATCGCCGCGCACCTGCACCGCGCGGGCGCCGATCCAGGCGCCGCGCCGGACGGCGTCGCGCACTGGCCGGCCCTCCAGCAGCGCGCTGATCACGCCGACGGCAAAGCCATCGCCGGCGCCAACGGTATCGACAACATGCTCGACGCTGAATGCCTCGACATGGCCGGTGCCGGCCTCGCCATCGAAGTAGGCGCCGTCGGCGCCCAGCTTCACCACCACCAGCCTGGCGCCGCGCGCACGATAGAAGGCGGCAATGCGTTCCGGCTCGGCGTGGCCGGTGAGGAAGCGGCCCTCTTCGATGCCGGGCAGCACCCAGTCGCACTGCTGCGCCAGGTCGTTCAGCGTCTCCCGCATCAACTCGGGAGACGCCCACAGCGTGGGCCGCAGGTTGGGATCGAACGAGATCGTGCGGCCGGCGGCCTGCATGGTGGCGATGGCCTGGCGCGTGGCGGCCTGCGTGCCTGCGGCCAGCGCGGGGAACACGCCGGTGACGTGCAGGTGCCGCGAGCGCCGCAGCCACCTGCCGTCCAGGTGCTCCGGGTTCATGCGGCTCGCCGCCGAGCCGCGGCGGTGGTATTCGACGGGGGGATCGCTGCCGTCGTCGACCCGGCCCTTGAACTGGAAACCGGTGCGCTCACCGGGCTCGCACACCACCTGGCTGCAATCCACGCCTTCGCGCTGCATTTCGCCGAGCAGGTAGCGGGCCATCGAGTCGTCGCCCAGCCGGCTGGCCCAGCCAACCTTCAGGCCCAGGCGCGACAGGCCGATGGCCACATTGGTCTCGGCACCGGCGGTGCGCTTGTGGAAGGTCTGCGCGCCTTCGAGCGGCCCGGCTTCGCCGGCGACCAGCATCAGCATCGCCTCGCCCAGCGTGACCACGTCAAGATCGGTGCTCATGCGGGAACCTCCACCGAACGCAGCAGTTCGACATGACCGCGCGTGACCTGCACCAGGTCTTCGCCTTGCAGCGGGAATTCGATCGCACGCGCAACGTGCGCTGGCAGGCGGCGCAAGACGCTGCGCCAGGGTGCCGCCGACTGGTCCAGCGGCACCGCGATCCATTTGGCAGGCGTGCGCTGCACGCCTTTGCAGTGCACGTAGCCGACGCCGGCGCCGAAGACCTGCGCGGCGTCGAGCGGGTCTTCGCCGGTCCAGTGCCAGTTGCCCATGTCGAAGGTCATCGGCACGTTCTCGCCGAGCGCCGTGATACGCGCGAAGAAATCGCGCAACGGCGGCACGGTGCCGGCCTGGGCGGTCTGGTCGTTTTCCACGACGAGTTCGATGCCATCGTGCCGCAGCCAGGGAAGCAGTGCTTCCAGTGCCGTGCCTTCCCGATAGCCGCCAAGCGACATCTTGACCCGGGTCGCACC
The DNA here is from genome assembly GCF_058787995.1 of Cupriavidus sp. FW305-27. Taxonomy (NCBI): domain Bacteria; kingdom Pseudomonadati; phylum Pseudomonadota; class Betaproteobacteria; order Burkholderiales; family Burkholderiaceae; genus Cupriavidus; species Cupriavidus sp. FW305-27. The sequence continues at coordinate 36,053 of NZ_JBYTAG010000009.1, read as the reverse complement.
GAGCGCCAGCGCGGTCGTGAAGGCACGGTCGAGCGCGGCGGCATCGAGGCTGCCGGCTTCGCTCCAGAGGCCTTCCGGGCTGGACCAGACCACGCTCAGCCCATGCTGCCGGGCGACCTCGCGCTGTTCAATGACTTCATCCTTGTGCCCGCGCTGGAGTTCGCCGCGGAATTCCACGCCGTCCGCGCCGGCTGCCGCGGCAATCCGCGCGAGTGCGGCCTGTCCGTCGCGCAGGGCGAAGTCGGCGCCATAGGCTGTCAACGAGATCAGCACCGGCGGGCGCGAAGCACCATCTGCTTGCCAATGGCTCATTTCAGTGCTCCCGCGCCGAGGAATTGCTGCAGTTCCGGTGTCCGCGGCTGCGCGAACAGCGCCTTCGATGGCCCCGCCTCGTGGACCTTGCCCTGGTGCATGAAGATGGTGGTATGCGCCATGCGGCGCGCGAACTCCATTTCATGCGTGACCAGCACCATGGTCATGCCGGAGGCAGCGAGGTTCTCCATGACCCGAAGCACTTCCGCTGTCAGCTCGGGGTCGAGCGCGGAGGTGACCTCGTCGAACAGCATCACCTTGGGCTCCATCGCCAGCGAACGGGCGATGGCCACGCGCTGTTGCTGGCCACCCGAGAGCTGCTCGGGGTAGCAGTCCTTCTTGTCGAGCAGGCCGACCTGGGTCAGCACCTGGTCGACGATGCCGTCGATCTTGCTGGCTGCCATCTTCTTCACGATGGACGGCGCCAGCGCGATGTTCTCGCCCACGGTCAGGTGCGGAAACAGGTTGTAGCTCTGGAACACCATGCCCACGTCGCGGCGCAGGTCGAGCAAGCGCTTGCGGTCGTGATCCAGCTTGTGCCCGGCGACGGTGATGTCGCCGGCGTTGATCGTCTCCAGGCCATTCAGGCAACGCAGCATGGTGCTCTTGCCGGAGCCGCTGCGGCCGATGATGGCGACCACCTGGCCCGGCTCGATCGCAAACGAAACGCCCTTCAGGACTTCGACAGCGCCATATGACTTGTGCACGCCTTGTGCTTCAACGATTGACATGGAGCCTCCTTTCCATGCGCCGCGCCGCCGCCGACAGCGGGAAGCAGAGCGCGAAGTAGATAAGTGCGACGACGACGAAGACCGCGAAGGGCTGGAAGGTCGCGTTGTTGATCAACTGGCCGGCGCGGGTCAGTTCGATGACGCCGATGATGGAAGTGATCGAGGTGTTCTTGACCAGCTGGACCGAGAATCCCACCGTGGGCGGCAAGGCCAGCCGCACGGCCTGCGGCAGCACCACATAGCGCAGCTGCTGCCAGCGGGTGAGGGCGAGCGCTTCACTGGCTTCCCACTGTCCTTGCGGCACGGCCTCGATGCAGCCGCGCCAGATCTCGCCAAGGTAGGCGCTGGCGTAGATCGACATCGCCAGCATGGCCGCGACCATCGGCGACAGCTTGAGCCCGAGCACGGAGAGTCCGTAGTAGCTCAGGAACAGCACGATCAGCACCGGCGTGCCTTGCACGACCTGGATATAGGCCGTGCTGGCGAGGCGCAGCATCGGGCTTCTGGAGGTACGTGCCAGCGCCACCAGGAAGCCGGCCAGCGTGCCGCCGACGAAGGCGAGCAAGGTCACCCACAGCGTCCAGCGCGCTGCCAGCAGCAGGATTTCAAGATGATTCCAGGAGAACTCGGTGATCATTGCGCGCTCCCTGCAGCCGCTGCCGTCAGTTCCGCCTGCGCCATTGGCGCGATGCGGGCTGTGCGGGCCAGCTTTCGTGCGCGCGCCACCACGCGGCGCCGCTTGAACACGAGGTTGCCGATCAGGCCGAATATGGCGCGCAGCATCAGTGCCAGGCCGATATAGACGAACATGACCAGGATGTAGCTCTCGAAGGTGCGGAAGGTCTGCGAATCGACCTGGCTGGCGACCGCCGTCAGCTCTTCCACCGAGATCGTCGACACCACGCTCGACGTCAGCATCATCAGCGTGAACTGGCTGGTCAGGGCCGGATAGACCTTCTCGAAAGCCGGCACCAGGGCGACGTGGCGGATCAGCTGCCAGCGTGTCATGCCCAGCGCGGCGGCGGCCTCGAGTTGCGAGCGGTGAACTGCCTGCAGGCCGGCCCGGATGATTTCCGTCGAGTAGGCGCCGAGGTTGACGGTCATGGCAATCACCGCGGCGGTGACGGCATCGATCTGCAGGCCCACGGTTGGCAAGCCGAAGAAGATGATGAAGAGCTGGATCAGGAAGGGCGTGTTGCGGATGGCTTCGACATATGCCCTGGTGGCACGCTGCAGCCAGGGGCCGCCAAAAGCGGCGGCAATCGCGCCGGCGGTGCCGACCACTGTGCCAAGCAGGATCGAGCCGAAGCTGAGCGCCAGCGTCATCGCCGCGCCTTCCGCGAAGCGGTCCAGCTGCGACAGCACCGGGGTCCATTCGAATTGGTAGTTCATGGGGGTCTCCTGGCACGCCGGCTGGCGCCGGCGCGCAACCTCAGACGGCCTGGTTCAGAACGCTTGCAGCGCAGGCAGCGCCTTGCCGGTCCACTTCTGCGCAATGGCGTCGAGTTCGCCATTCAGCTTGACGTAGGAGATGGTGGTGTTGAGCCACTGGCGCAGCTCGAAGGCGTCGCGGCGCACGGCCATTGAATTGGGCTGCACCGAGAACGCGAACTTGGCGTCGAACTTGCCGGCACCGCGCGCCTTCATGATCTCGTTGCCGGTGGTATTGGGCAGGGCAATGGCTTCGACCTGGTTGCTGATCAGCGCCTGCGCGCAGGTGGCATCGTCCTCGAAGCGGACGATGTTCATGCCGGGCACGGCCAGCCGGGTCAGCGCGGTGTCCTGCGTGGTGCCGCGCGTCACGCCCACCTTCTTCTTCCCGAGTTCCGTCAGCCTGGCGTACTTGGCAGCGACGGGCGCGAAGATGGTCAGCTCGAACGCGCTGTAGGGTGCACTGAACATGATGGCCCGCGCCCGCTCGGGCGTCGGCGCCAGCGTGGCGACCAGGAAATCGACCTTGCCGGCCTCCAGCGCCGGAATCCGGCTGGGCGAGGTGAGCGGAACGATATCGACCGGCACGCCCAGATACTTGCCGAGCAGGTTGGCCACGTCGACGTCATAGCCGGCGGGCTTGCCGGTGGCGTCCGTGGTGCCGAAGGGCGGGGCGCCGGTCACCACGCCGATGGTGACCCTGCCCTTCTTGACGATCTCGGCGACGGTCTGCGCCTGGGCGGTGAAAGCGGCGCTGGTCAGGACCAGCAGAGTCAGCACGGGCGCGGCTGCGCGGCGCAACAAGCGTTGGACGTTCATCATGTCTCCTGCACGTTTATGGAATGTGTCGCTGGCGTCGCAGCGTTGGGCAAGCACCGTCTTGAAACCGGTTTCAGGATTATAGGAAACCGGTTTCAGAGATCCAGCAGTGGAAACCCTTACGGTCAAAAACTGCGTTTGGCGGATGTGGAAACAGGCACGTCAGGCACCCGCTGGACGTGCGCAGCGGGTGCAGGCGTGGATCAGGCGGGCACGGCGGGCGCCGGTGGGGAAGGGCTCTGCGATCAGGCGCGGCGGGTCGATCCGCGCGTGACCAGCGTGCCGGGCAACAGCACCCGGCGCGGCGGCAGCTGCGTGCCTTGCAGGCGCTCTATCAGGCAGTTGGTGGCAACGCGCCCGATATCGTCGGTGGGCTGGGAAATGGCGCTGAGGCCGGGACCGACCAGTGCAGCCCATTCCGGATCATCGAAGCCGATCAGGCCCAGGTCGGCGCCAAGCTGCCACCCTAGTCTGGCGGCCGATGCGGCCACGCGCAGCGAGATCACGGCGTTGGCCGCCAGCACGGCAACGGGTGCCTGTCCGGCGCCACGGCGCAGCGCGCGCAGCGCTTCATCCAGGGCATCGTCGTCACCCCGCTGGGCTTCAAAAACGGTCCCTCCAACCGTGTCCACGTGTTCGGCGACAAAGGCCTGGAACGCGCGCGCCCGCTCGTTGCGCGAGCTGATGGCCTTGATCGGCTCGCTGATGAACAGCAGGCGCCGGTAGCCGGCTTCGACCAGGTGGCCGGCGGCTTCCTGGACGGCGGTCTGGTTGTCCAGGGCCACCAGGTCGACTTCGGCATCGCCGACCTTGCGGTCGACCAGGACCACTGGCTTGCCCAACTGCGCCGCATCGGCCAGGGCGCCGGCATCGTGGCCCAGCGTGTGCAGGATAAAGCCCTCAACCCGGTAGGCCGACAGCGAGCGAATGGCTTCGCGCTCCAGTTGCTCGTCATTGCCGAGGTTGAACAGCATCACCATGTAGCCGGCGTCGCGACAGGCCTTCTCAACGCCGCGCAGCACGGCCACCGAGAACGAATTGGAGACATCCGCGACCACCAGGCCGATCAGGCGCGACTTGCCGCGCTTGAGCCCCTGCGCCATCGGGCTGGGGCTATAGCCGAGCGCGCGGATGGCCGCGGCGACGCGCGCCTCCACGTCCGCGGAAAGCTGCTCGCCGCCCCGGTTCAGGTAGCGCGATACGGTTGCCTTGGACACGCCCGCATAGTCGGCAACGTCCTGGATGGTGAGTTTCTCTGCAGGTTTCTGGTCGGACACAGGTCGGATAACAGGGCGCGGCATAGGGTTCGGGTCTCGGTGAAACCAGTTTCACGATTATGCCTCGGGCGTGTCGGGATGTGCCAGCCTCCGGGGCGATTGGGCTCCGATACCTGGTGCGGCAAACCGTCGAAGGGCCAGACCCTTCGACGGTTATCCCGAATGAGCCAGCGCTACCGCATCGGCACCTGCCGGAAACCGAAGCAGCCCGGACCTGTCGTTGGCGGCACGCCAAACCGCTTCGGCCACCTCGGCCTCGGTCGTCACCGCTGCCGGTTGCGAGAGGGAAGCAAAGATGCCCTGCGCGCAAGACGCGTATGCCTCGGGGATCAGGCCCTCCATGCGCGGTCCCCCGTTGCTGGTAAAGCGCGTGGTCGGTCCGTAGCCTGGCTCGACCAGCTTCACGCTCACGTTGAACGCTTCGAGCTCGAACGCGAGCGATGCGGTGAAGCCTTCGATGGCCATCTTGCTCGCGGTGTAGACGGCTACCATCGGCATCGGCGCCAGCGTCGTGCTCGAGGTCACGTTCACCACCACGCCCGACCTGCGCGCACGGAACTGGGGCAGCACCGCCTGGGTCATCGCCATCACGCCGAACGTGTTGGTCTCGAACACCTCGCGCGTCGTGGCCATCGGAGTGGCCTCGAAGGCGCCAAACAGGCCGATGCCCGCGTTGTTGACGAGCACGTCGATGGCTCCGCTCGCTGCAAGCGTGGCGGCGATGCTGTCGGGCTTCGTCACGTCGAGCGCCAGCACGCGGATCCGGTGGGATCGGGGCAAGAGTTCTTCGTTCGGCGTTCGCATGGTGGCGATGACGTTCCAGCCCTGCGCGTGGAAGTGGCGCGCGGTTTCAAGGCCATAGCCAGAGGAGCAGCCGGTAATCAGCACGGTTTTCATGAGGGTTTCGGTGGTGGTTTGGATGCCGGCAACGATAGCGGGGATGCGACGGACTGCCTACAATGAAAAGTCCAGATTTCATTTGCAATCGTCCGGCGATGAGCGATCCCCTGTCAGAAGTCATCTCGCTGCTTCAGCCGCGTGCCGTGTTCTCGAAGTCCATCAGCGGCGCCGGCCGCTGGGGTGTTCGCTACGCTGACTTCGGCCAGCCAAGCTTCTGCGCCGTGCTCGAGGGCAGTTGTCGTCTCGCCGTCGACGGCCAGCATGCCCTCACGCTTGAGACGGGCGACTTCGTGCTCCTGCCGGCAACGCCGGGCTTCACCTTGTCGGGCTTTGAGCCGGTGGCGCCCGAGCGCATCGACCCCAAAGTCACGCCCGCGCCGATGGGCGAAGTTCGTCACGGCAGGCGCGGTGGACGCCCCGATGTGCGACTGCTCGGCGGCTACTTCGTCTTCGACTCGTCCAATGCTGCGTTGCTGGTGTCGCTGCTGCCGGCGCTGGTGCATGTGCGCGGCGCCGAGCGGCTTTCGGCAATCGTGCGGCTCGTCAGCGAGGAATCGGGTGAACGGAGGTCGGGGCGCGAGCTCATGCTCACGCGCCTGGTGGAGGTGCTGCTGATCGAAGCGCTGCGCTCAACTTCGGGGGAGGACGCGCCCCCGGGGCTGCTGCGTGGCCTGACCGATACGCGACTCGCGTCAGCGATGCGGCAGATGCACGCCGATCCCGCGCGCTCGTGGACGGTGGCCCAACTTGCCAGGAAGGCAGCGCTGTCGCGCTCGACCTTTTTTGAGCGCTTCACGCGCGCCGTGGGAATGCCACCGATGGAATACCTGATCGCCTGGCGCATGGCCGTGGCGAAGGACCTGCTCCGTCGCCATGACATCGGGATCGCCGAAGTGGCTGAACGGGTCGGCTACGGCTCGGCAACTACCTTCAGCACCGCGTTCAGCCGGCACGTCGGCCAACCACCGAGTCTCTACGCGCGCAAACGCTAGAACGTCGTGTTCCACGCAGGGGCGAAGAAACCCTGATAGACGCAGATCGACTCACCGTCGAGCGCATCGCCAGCCTGACGGGCTTCACCGACCCGAACGCATGCGGCGGGCATTCCTGCGAATCTTCGGCGAACCCACCTGCACGAAGACCTCTCGGTTGAAAGGCTCGCAGATTCCGTGCATATGAGCCCACGCCACTTCGGCCGCGAGTTCCGGCTGAACACCGGTCAATCACCCGCACGTGCAGTCGAGCAGCTGCGCGTTGAAACGGCGCGCATCCTGGCAGCCAGGAAGATAAAGATTGCACTGCCAGAGAACGTGGCCATCGACGCCGAAGTCGACCTCGGCATGGCGGGCGATGCGTATTGCCTGCAGGCGCGCCTCAACGTGCACGTCCCAGGCGTGGAGCGCGAGACCGCGGAGGCCCTGGCGCACGAGGCGCATCAGACCTGTCCGTATTCCAAGGCCACGCGGGGCAACATCGACGTCACGATCAACGTGGTCTGAGGGGCGCGCGCGTGAAAGCGATAGGCGATCCCGCGCCGGCTCGGCTGAGCGTTGCCTGCTCGGCGCAGACAAGCCGGCTCAAACTGCGCGCGCCAGTCGCGCCTGCAGCACGTTGCTGATACCGGCGCCGATCGCGCCGAGCACACCGGCAGCGGCCAGCGCCCCTAACAACATCAGCGACGGTGGCTGGCTCGCAGCAAAGAAACTGATCAGGCCAAGGAAATAGGCAAGCGGATTGTTGATCCGTGGCAGCGCGCGCAGGCTGAGCACGAGTACCACGTCGCCGAACACCGCGAGCGGTGTAGCCAGGTCACCGAAGCGCGGCGTCAGCCATCCAATCAGCAGTCCGGTCGCAGCACCGAAGACGATGCCGAGCAGGAATGCCGCAAGGTTCGCTGCGCCTTCGCGCGCCGTCTGCGAGCCTGTGTTGAATGCGACCCAGCCAAGGAACATGGCCCAGGCGGGTAGCGCTGCGGTGAGCGTCAGGAAAGTCGTAACGGCAGCCACCACGGCCCCGATCAGGGTAATGCCATGGAACGTGCCTGGCGGGATATTCAGTGCCGCAGCCTGTACCGAAATGCCAATCTTCGGCATGGGAGCCTCCTTCCGGAAGATGACCTGCCCGGTTGGCCTCAGGCAGGTCACGGTGTGTGTCAGACCAGGTTGGTCTCGACGTGGATGTTGCCGTGCAGGGCCTTCGAGTATGGGCAGGTCCGGTGCGCGGTATCCACCAGTGCCTGGGCCACTTCACGGTCGATGCCGGGGATGTGGACATTGAGCCGGGCCTGCAGCAAATAGGCCTCGCCAGCCATGCCCAGGTCAACCTCGGCGTCGACCGAAAGCTCGGCCGGCAGCTTCACTTTCATCTTGCCGGCGGCCAGCCCGATCGCGCCGATAAAGCACGCCGACCATCCCGTGGCGAGCAATTGCTCCGGGTTCGTGCCCGGGCCTTTGGTGCCCGGCGAGGACAGTTGAAGGTTCAGCCGGCCGTCATCGCTATGGGCTTCGCCGTCGCGTCCGCCTGCGGTGATGTGGACTTTGCCGGTGTACAGCACTTTTTCGATACGGGTCATGATGCGCTCCTTGTTTATTCAGAAAGTCGGGGTTCAGGCGTAGGCGCCGTCAAGATAGGGGTCGACACTGCGCGCCGGGTCCGCTGAAACGCCGGTGCGGTCCAGGCCGGACAGGGTGCGTGCGCCGTCGTAGTACGGATCGACGTTGCGCGCACCGTCCGTGAACGGGTCGACGGCACGCGCGCCGTCGCTGTACGGGCTGCGTGCCTCTTGCACGGAGCGGGCACCGTCGGTGAAGGGGTCTCGCGCGCCCGGCTGGGACAGTGCGGCGGCCTGCGCACCGGCAGCGGCGGCAACCAGGGCGATGGCGAAGACAAAGCGCTTGGCGATGTTGTGGGTAGTCATGATCGTCTTCCTTAAAGGTTTGGGTTCGGTATTGCGCGGCAGGGACTGGCTTTGTTGAGGTTCGCCGCCGGGCCACGGAATGCATTTAAGGCGATCGATGTATCTGGCCCGTAGCGCGTGAGGGGTGTCTCTGTCGAAACACGTATCGTTGCAGCTGCGTGATACAGACGGGTACAAATTCATGCGCGAACGGGCTGGGGAGCCGCATCGGCAGGGGACTCGGACAGGCTTATGCGCCACATTCTGCGCCTCTGCATGCACCTAGGGTTTCTCCCGAAAATCCTCCGTACGCCCTTGTTTTGATTGTGATTCTGGTTGAACGGCAGCCGTTGCTAGTCGTGGCGGTGACCAACTTCGACCTTGACCATCCGTCGAAACCGCCGATAATGCAAACGTTTGCAAAGGAGGCAAAACATGGAAACTTCCAGCGAGCGGCAGGCGCCACAAGGCGAGCGTCTGGCGCTGATCGAGGACGAACACTCGGTGACAGGCGTGGTCCAGGCGGCCATGGCCAATACCGCCAATCCCCGCCTGCGCTTCATCATGGATTCCCTGGTGCGGCACCTTCACGGGTTCCTGTCCGAGGTGCGGCTGTCCGACGAGGAATTCGAGCTTGCCCTGGGGTATATCGCCAGCCTGGGCCATGCGACCAATGCCAAACACAACGAGGTTGTGCTGGCTGCCGACGTGCTGGGGCTGTCGACGCTGGTGACCGTCATGAATAACAGCACCAGGGACGGGCGCACGCCCGGCGCGCTGCTGGGCCCGTTCTATCGCGCCAACGCGCCGCGCTATGACTGCGGTGACTGCGTGGTGCAGGACGACGCGCCTGGCTTGCCGCTGCTGGTCAGCGGCACCGTGCGGGCGACCGATGGCACGCCGCTGCCAGGCGCCCTGGTCGAGATCTGGCAGGCGTCGCCGGTGGGACTGTATGACAACCAGGATCCGGCCCAGCCCGACCGCAACCTGCGCGGCTGCTTCCATACCGATGAAAGCGGCGGCTACCACTTTCGCACGGTACGGCCTGCCGGCTATCCCGTGCCGACCCACGGCCCGGTAGGCACGCTACTGGCCGAGCAGCAGCGCCATCCGTACCGGCCGGCGCATATCCATTTCATCGTCGCGGCGCCGGGTTACCGGACGCTCGTCACCCAGGTGTTTGCCGACGCGCCGGACAAGCTGGAATCCGATGTCACGTTCGGCGTGCATCGGCAGCTGGTTGGCGATCTCCGGCTGCACCACCAAGGCCCCAGCCCGTGGGGCGATGTGCCGGCGCCGTTCTACACACTGGCGTTCGATTTCACGCTCGAGCCCGGCGAGCAGACCTTCCCGAAGCCGCCGATCGACTGATCGCCGGATCGGCTTCCCCTGACCCATTCCCACATTGAAACCATGAGTGCTACTTTTCTTTCCGGCAAGGTGGCCGTGATCCTCGGCGGTACCGGCGCGATCGGCTTTGCCGCCGGTGAAACGCTGGCGCGCCTTGGCGCAAGCGTCGTGCTGACCGGGCGCGACGCCGACGAGGCGGCCAGTGCCGCGGCGGCCTTGCCGGCCGGCAACCATCTTGCCGCTGTGGCCGAGGTTGCCGACAGCGCCTCGCTGCGCGCGCTGGCCGACGAGGTCAGCCATCACTACGGCCGCGTCGATATCCTGGTGAACACCGCAGGCTTTACGCGGGCGATCCCGCACGCCGACCTGGACGCCCTGGACGATGCGCTGATCGATGAACTGTTTGCCATCAACTGGCGCGGGCAGTTTGCTGCGATCCGTGCGTTCGCGCCGCACCTGCGCGCCAATGGCGACGGGCTGGTGGTCAATGTCGGGTCCATCGCCGGCCGTACGGGGCAGGGCAGCAACGTTGCGTACTGCGCTGCCAAGGCCGGGCTCGATGTCATGGCGATGTCGCTCGGGCGCGCGCTGGCGCCGCATATCCGCGTGCTGAACGTATCACCGGGCGTGGTCGATACCGCCTTCGTGCCGGGACGCGACAGCGGCTTCAACGAGCGCGCCGCCAAGTCGACGCCGCTCAAGCGCGTCGGCCAGGCACAGGACGTGGCCGATGCCATCGCGGCCTGCGCGACGTCGCTGCGCTTTGCCACCGGCACCACCATCGTCGTGGACGGCGGCCGCCAGCTTGGATAGGCCGGGCCCCGCTTGTTTACCCAACCGAATTTCCATCACTGACCTTCGCTCATGCACGCACGCAAGACCATCATCACCTGCGCGGTGACCGGTAATATCGTCACCCCGGAGCAGCACCCCGGCTTGCCGGTCACGCCGGCCCAGATTGCCGACGCCGCGCTGGAAGCCGCCGAGGCCGGCGCAGCCGCCGCCCACATCCACGTGCGCGACCCCGAAACGGGGCGCCCGTCGATGTCGCTCGACTACTACGCCGATGTCATCGACCGCATCCGCAAACGCAACCGCTCGCTGATTATCAACCTCACCACCGGGCCCGGTGGCCGCTTCGTGCCGAGCGAGGACGAGCCGCGCGTGGCCGCGCCGGGCACCACGCTGCTGCATCCCGCCAAGCGCGTCGAACACATCGCGGCGCTGCGCCCGGACGTCTGCTCGCTCGACCTGAACACCATGAACTCCGGCGGCGACGTGGTCATCAACACGCCCACCAACGTGCGCAAGATGGCCGGCGTGATCCGCGCGGCCGGTGTCATGCCCGAGCTGGAGATCTTCGATTCCGGCGACCTCAACATGGCGCTCGACTTCATCCGTGAAGGCGTGCTGGACGGCCCCGGCCTGTGGACCCTGGTGCTGGGCGTGAAGTACGGCTTTGCGGCCACGCCGGAAACCATTTTCTACGCGCGCAACATGCTGCCCGCCGGCGCCCACTGGTCGGCCTTCGGCATCGGCCGCGCGGAGTTCCCGATCGTGGCCCAGGCATGGCTTGCAGGCGGACACGTGCGTGTCGGCATGGAAGACAACATCTATCTGGAGAAGGGCGTGCTGGCGCCAAGCAACGCGGCGCTGGTCGCCAAGGCGCGCGACATCGTCAGGTCGCTCGGCGGCGAGATTGCGTCGTCGGCCGAGGCCCGGCGCACGCTTGGCCTGCGCGAGGCCTGATCCCGGCCATACCGAACCAAACATTTCAGGAAGGAAGCACCATGAACACCATTCGAGTCAGCGAGAAAGCCGCCAATATCGACGCCCTGCAGCTGGAGCTGCTCGGCGTGCCGCGCCCGGAAGCGGCGCAGGGTCAGGTCATCATCGAAGTGGCCAGTGCCGGGGTCAATCCGAGCGACGTGAAGGCAACGCTCGGCCTGATGCCGCATGCGGTCTGGCCGCGCACGCCAGGCCGCGACTACGCAGGCCTGGTGGTCGACGGACCCTCCGAGCTGCTGGGCCAGCCGGTCTGGGGTAGCGGCGGCGAGCTCGGCATCCGCCGCGACGGCACGCATGGCAAGTATCTGCGCATCCAGGCCAGCGCCGTGCGCGCCAAACCGGCGTCGGTGTCGCTGCTGGAAGCCGGCGCCGTGGGGGTGCCGTTCATTACCGCCTATGAAGGGCTGCGCCGCGCGGGCATGCCGCAGGCTGGCAGCACCGTGCTGGTGTGTGGCGGCAATGGCAAGGTGGGGCAGGCTACGATCCAGATCGCCACCGCGCTCGGCGCGCGTGTTTTTGCGGTGGAGCGCACCGCGGAAGCCTATCGCGGCCATGCCAGCGGCGACGTGCGCATGATCGATGCCAGCAGCGAATCCATTGCCGCGGTGGTGCGCGAAGAGACCGACGGACACGGTGCGGACATCGTCTACAACACGGTGGGAAGCCCCTACTTCGAACAGGCCAACCAGGCCATGGCGATCGGCGCGGCGCAGATCTTCATCTCGACCATCGAGAAGCCGGTGCCGTTCGACATCTTCGCCTTCTATCGTGGCCAGCACACCTATGTGGGCGTCGACACCCTTGCGCTGGACAGCAACGCCTGCGCGGGCATCCTTGACCAGCTCGCACCGATGTTCGCCTCGGGTGCGCTGCGGCCGTTCCCGGTCTTCTCCGACTACACCTATTCGCTCTCCGACGCCAAGGAGGCCTACCGGGCGGTCCTGCAAGGCGCGACCGAACGCGTGGTGCTGAAGCCGTGAACACGACCCGGTTCGCGCAGGCGCCGGCCTACTTTCCGGCCAATCATGAAGGCATGCACTGCCTGCGCCTGCAAGGGCATGAAGCGGGACCGTCCGAAGCCTTGTGGATGGGGGTCTCGGTGCTGTTGCCGGGCGGCCATACGTCGATGGATGCCGCGCCCGTGGAAAAGCACTACGTCGTGCTGGAAGGCGAAGTCTGCATCGCCACGCCCGACGAGCGCGTGACGCTGGCCCAGTTCGATTCCGTGCGCGTGGCGCCGGGTGAGGCGCGGCAGGTGTTCAACCCGGGCAATCGGCCGGCGATGCTGTTGCTGGCGATGCCGTATCCCAAGAGCTGATGTTTTTGGGCCGGACTGCAAACGATTGCAAAAGAGCGGGGCAGACGGCCCGCCCACAACAACCACGACAAACCAGGGGAGACAAATGAAGTCCATCAGAAAGCCCAGCCATCTGCTCATGCTGGCCATGGCCGCAGCCTGTGGCGGCGAGGCCAGCGCGCAGTCGGCCGTGACGCTGTACGGGCGCATCAATACGGCACTGGAGTATTCCTATGCCAACACCGCGACCGACGGCACCCGCCTTGGCGGCGTGGGGCGCCTGACCAACAACCGCTCAGTCTTCGGCATGCGCGGCGAAGAAGGCCTGGGCGGCAGCCTGAAAGCCATCTGGCAGATCGAAAGCAATTTCTCGCTCGATACCGGCCAAGGCCAGGTGGCCGGGCGCAATACGCGGGTGGGGCTGCAGGGCGATGCCGGCACGCTGTTCCTGGGGCATTGGCAGACCCCATACACCGAATCGACAACGGCCTACGATCCGTACTATCCGACCACCGCCGGCTATATGGCGCTGATCGGCAACGGCTCCACGTCCAGCTCCGACAACGTCCAGGACACCAGCTCGTTCGACCGCCGGCAGAAGAACATCATCGTCTACAAGTCGCCGTCGTTCGCCGGCTTCAGCGGCGCCGCGGCGTGGGGCGTGAATGAGGAGAAGACCACCGTACCGCGCAATCCCGGGTTGTATTCGTTCTCGGCGGCCTACGACAACGGCCCGCTCAACGTGGTGCTGGCCTATGAAGTCCACCAGCACTACCAGACCGCCGGCCGCAACGATGATGCGATGAAGGCGGGCGTCTCGTACAAGTTCCCCACCACCACCGTGGCGCTGCTCTATGAACGGCTCCACTACCGCACCGCGACCGGCGACCTGACCCGCAACGGGTACTACGCGTCGCTGGTGCAGAAGCTCGGGCCGGGCAGCGTGCGCGTCGGTTTTGGCCTTGCCAGCAATGGCGCGGGCAATGCGACCGAGACCGTGGGCTTCTTCCGCAGTGGCGCGGAAACGGGTGCCACGCAGGTCACGGTCGGCTACGACTATCCGCTGTCCAAGCGCACCGCGCTGTATGCGTACTACAGCCGCATCAACAACAAGCGCAATGCGATCTACGACTTTGCCATCAATGAACTGGGCGTGAGCGCGGGTTCAGACCCGCAGACGGTCGCGCTCGGCATGCGGCACTTCTTCTGAAGCAGGGCGGCACGCCCGGCATGGGCATGCCGCATTCATCGGCGACGCGCGGTGTTCGCGCTCGCTTCTGGAGTGAGGAGACACAGAATGATTCGATCCATCCAAGGCACCGTGCTGGCGCTGGCGTCATCGCTCATGCTGGCGGCCGCACCCGCCGCCCACGCGCAACCGCAATATCCCAGCAAGCCGATCCGGCTGGTGGTGCCGTTCTCGGCCGGCAGCGCCACCGACATCCTGGCGCGCATCATCGGCAGCAAGATGGGCGAGGGCGGCACTTACCAGGTGATCGTGGACAACCGCCCCGGCGCCGGCGGCACCCTGGGTGCCACCGGCGTGGCCAAGGCGGCGCCGGATGGCTACACGCTGATCCTGGTTTCGGTCGGGCACGCCATCAACGCCACGCTGTATCCCAAGCTCTCGTATGACACGGTGAAGGACTTCGCGCCGGTCTCGCTGGTGGCCACGGTCCCCAATGTGCTGGTGGTCAATGCCGCCAGCAAGTACAAGTCGGTGCGGGACGTCGTCAACGCCGCCAAGGCGACGCCGGGCGGGCTGAATTTCGACTCGGCGGGTTCGGGCAGCTCCACCCACCTGAGCGGCGAGATGTTCAAGATGCAGGCCGGCATTGACATCGTCCATATCCCGTACAAGGGCACGGGCGAAGCGCTGACCGACGTCATGGCTGGCCGGGGCGACATGATGTTTGCGCCCAGCGTATCGGCCATGCCGTTCGTCAGGCAGGGCAAGCTGCGGGCGCTGGCGGTCACCACGGCCAGGCGCGCCAGCGCGCTGCCGGAGATTCCCACGGTGGCGGAGTCCGGCTTCCCCGGCTACGCGTTCGACTCCTGGTTCGGGGTGCTGGCGCCCGCCGGCACCCCGAAGGAAATCGTCGATGCGCTCAATGCCGAGATCGGCAAGGCCTTGGCCGCGCCGGATGTGCGCGAGCGCCTGGCCGCCCAGGGCGCGGAGCCAAAGCGCTCGTCGCCGCAGGAGTTCGCTGCCTATATCCAGGCGGAGATCGGCAAGCTGGCGCCGGTGGTCAGGCAATCCGGCGTGAAAGCGGGGCAGTAGCGGCACCCGGCAGGCGTGCGGCGACGGCGCGGGGCTGGCTTAGAATGGTGGTTTCCAACCCTCCCCGGGCTGCCGCCCCGCCAACTGCCGTCATGCCTGAGCGCAAGCGCCTCACCCTGAAAGACCTGGCTGCCGAGATCGACGTGCATTACTCGACCATCTCGCGAGTGATGAACCCGGCCACGCGGCACCTGGTGGCTGAGGACGTGGCGGCCCGCATCCTGGAGGTTGCCGAGGCGCGCGGCTTTCGCCCCAACCGCATCGCGGCGGGGCTGCGCACCCAGCGTTCCGGACTGGTGGGCGTGGTGCTGCCCGATATTTCCAACCCGGTGTTTCCGCCCATCCTGGCCGGGATCGAATCCGTGCTGGCGCAGCAGGGCTACGTGCCGATCGTGGTCAATGCCGGTACCGACAAGAGCCGGCAGCGCTTTGTCATCGACCAGATGATCGGCCGGCAAGTCGAAGGACTGGTGCTTGCCACCGCGGAACGGGACGATCCGATCCTCGCCTACTGCCTTAAGCAGCATATCCCCGTGGTCACGGTCAACCGGGGCGATGACACGGGCCGGGTGTCCTGCGTGGTGAGCGACAACCTGCTGGCCATGCGGCAGACGGTCGACCACCTGGTCGGCCTGGGCCACCGCCGCATCGGGCATATTGCCGGGCCAGCCACGCTGTCGACCGGCTTCCTGCGTCGCGAGGGCTTTCTTCAGGCGGTCAAGCGCCACCGCCTGCGCCGCGGGGAATGGCAAGTCATGGAGGCCGCCAGCTATTCGCGCGAGGCCGGCCGGCTCGCATGCGAGCAGCTCTTCGCGGCATTTCCGCAGGTGACCGCTATCGCCGCCGGCAATGACCTGGTGGCGATGGGCTGCTACGACTACCTGCGCGAGCACGGCATGCGTTGCCCCGAGGATGTCTCGGTGGTGGGCCACAACGACATGCCTTTCGCCGACGCCCTGACGCCGCCGCTGACCACCGTGCGCATTGCCGTCCACGAAATGGGCGAGGAGGCTGCCCGCCTCCTGCTCAGGAAGATCGACAAGCCAGCCTCCGATGCCGTCACCGTGCAACTGACGCCGCAGCTGATCGTGCGGGGTTCCACGGCTGCGCCGCGCGCAGCGGAATAGCCGAGGGTCAATGCCCTGCTATCAGGCGTGGGCGCCGTCCTGGTAGGGATCGAAGCTGCGCGCCGGATCAGCGGACGGACCCGTGCGGTCCCACCCGGCCAGGATGCGTCCACCCTTGTCGTACGGATCGACATTGCGCGCGCCCTCGGTGTACGGGTCGCGTGCGTCCTGCACGGCGCGGGCGCCGTCGGTGAATGCGTTGCGTGCGTCCTGCACGGAACGTGCGCCTTCGCTGAACGGATCGCGCGCACCGGGACCGGCGGCCTGGGCGCCGGCGGCGGCAGCTGCCAGGGCGAGGGCGAGAACAATGCGCTTGGTGAGATCGGTAATCATGGTCGGTTTCCTTGAGGTCTGGGTTGAACTGCGCGGCCGGGGGATCGTCTTGTCGACGCATGCCGTCGGTCCACGAGATGCATTAAAGGAAACCGGTGTATCTGCGCTATAGCGTGGAGACCCTGTTTCTGTCAGGGCACGTATCGTCCCCTGTGCTTGATACATAGCGATACAAAAGGACCATGGGAGGCGCCTGCTGGCGTAGGCGGCAGGGAGGAGGCGCGCGGCGGCCGGAGCGCTTGCCGGATACCGCGCGCCCCGGGGAAGGTGGTGTAAAGGCCGCGCGCGTCCGCGAGCCGTCAGTTACCGGGCAACGCCGTACCGGGTAGCGGGCTGGTCACGCGAAAGATTGGGGCCGAGCGCGGCGCGTGCCGCCTCGAACGTGTTCCAGTCGGCCACGTCGGGCAACGACGGCACGGTAATCACCTCGCCCTGGTCCAGCCCTGCCAGGGCCGCGTCGACCAGGTCGTCGCCGCTCATGACTATCGATTGCGGCAGGTTCTCGACCGGCTGGCCGGCGGTGTCCCAGAACTCGGTGCGGGTGGCCCCCGGCAGGACCGCCTGGATGCGCACGCCCTTGCCCGCAAGCTCATGTTGCAGCGACTGGGTAAAGGCCAGCACAAACGCCTTGGTGGCGCCGTAGACACCGTTCAGGACCTCGGGCGCGACCGCCACGATCGAGGCGATATTGATGATGGTGCCCTCGCCGCGCGCAACGAACGCCGGGGCGGCGGCGTAGGTGAGCCGGGTCAGCGCCGTGACGTTGAGCTCGATCATTGCCTGCATGGTGTCGACATCCGATTGCAGCAGCGGTGCAGCGCCGCCGAAGCCGGCGTTGTTGACCAGCGTGGTGATGCTTGCATCCGTGCGCAGGATCTCTTCGATGCGTCGTACATCGGCTGCCTGGCCAAGGTCCGCGGTCACGATTTCGACCGAGCGGCCGGTATCGTCGGTAATCCGGCGGGCCAGTGCTTCCAGCCGCGCGCGGTTACGCGCCACCAGGATCAGGTCGTGGCCCCTGCGCGCCAGGCGCTCCGCATAGATGGCGCCGATGCCGGAAGAAGCACCGGTGATGAGGGCGGTGCCGGAATGGTTGTGCGTGGTCATGTCAAAGCTCCAGATTCAGTGAGGGGGGATGTTGGTGGCGGTCGGCGCTGGATCGGCCGGCTGCGTGAAGCCAAGATTAGGCGCACAATGGCGTTGGCACCAATGTCATAGATGCCACCTTTTCTGCCATCCGGGAAGGACACCTTCCTGCTGCCCTCGGGAGATCGACATGCATCACGTGGCCCTTGCCCTCTATCCCGGCTTCCAGGCGCTGAACCTCGCGGTCTCGACGGTGCTGGAGTTCGCCAACCGCTCGCTCGGAGAGCCGCTGTACAAGGTCCACCTGCTGTCCGAGCATGGCGGCCCCGTGTTGAGTTCCGGTGGCTTTTCCGTCGGCACCGAGCCGTTCGGCAAGCGTCGCTTCGACACCGTGCTGGTGGTGGGAGACAACGACGTGCTGCCCACGCCGCCCGCCCTGGTGAAGTTCCTGCAGCGTGCGGCGCGGACTTCGCGGCGCATCGGCGCCACCTGCACCGGTGCCTTCAACCTGGCCGAGGCCGGGGTGCTGGACGGCCGCCGCGCCACCACGCACTGGTACTACGCGGAGCAGTTGCGGCGGCGCTTTCCGAACGTCGGCGTGGAAGAGGACCGCATCTTCATCATCGATGGCCCGGTCTGGACCTCGGCCGGGATGTCGGCCTGCATCGACCTGGCGCTGGCGCTGGTGGAGAAGGACGCGGGCGCCGCGGTTGCGCGCGATGTGGCGAAGTTGCTGGTCGTGTATCACCGGCGCGCCGGCGGCCAGTCACAGTTCTCGGCACTGCTGGACCTGGAACCGCGCTCGGACCGCATTCGTGCCGCGCTGGATTTCGCGCGGCAGAACCTGCAACAGGAACTTTCGGTGGAACAACTGGCGGATGCGGCGCACCTGAGCCCGCGGCAGTTCGCGCGCGCATTTCGTGACGAGACCGGGCAGACCCCCGCCAAGGCCGTGGAGCACCTGCGCGTGGAGGCGGCCAGGCTGATGATGGAAGGCGGCCGCCATGCCATCGATGTGGTGGCGCGGGATACCGGCTTCGGCGACCGCGAGCGCATGCGGCGTGCGTTCCTGCGGGCGTTCGGCCAACCGCCGCAGGCGATCCGGCGCATGGCGCGCGGCGACGAACTGCAGACCGCGTAGGGGCGGCCGTGCCGGTACAGGGGCATGCAAGGAAGTCGGGTATCCGACTTGTTACCCCAGGTACCAATTCCTGTTCCGCGCCATGCCTTTATCCCAGGCTGGCGCGCACATAGAGTTGGTCGCGTGACCCTCACCTGATTGGAGCCAGCATGTCTGTGCAAGAACGTCTCGCAGCGCGCGGCCTGGTGCTGCCGCAGCCACCGCAGCCCCTGGGCAGCTATACCGCGGTCAGCCAGGCCGGCGACCTCCTGTTCATTTCCGGGCAGTTGCCCTTGCAGGATGGCAAGGTGGTCTGGCAAGGCCAGGTCGGCAAGGACCTGGATGTCGGGCAGGGCAAGCGTGCCGCCGAGCTGGCGGCGCTCAACGTGCTGGCGCAGATCCATGCCTACCTGGGTGGCTTCGAGCGCCTGGACCACATCGTCCGCGTCGACGGGCACATTTCCAGCGCGCCCGGCTGGTTCGGGCAGCCGGCGGTGCTCGACGGTGCCTCGGACCTGTTTGGCGAGGTGCTGGCAGAGAAGGCCGGCCACGCGCGCACCATTTCCTCGCACTTCCAGCAGCCGGCGAATGCGGCCGTGATCCTCGTGGTCATTGCCCAGATCCGGCCTGAATAAGCGCGGCGTGAGCCGCTACGCCGAGAACTTCTCGACCAGGAAGTCGACGAACGCCCGTACCCGGCGCGAGACGTGGCGCGCGGACGGGTACAGCAGCACAAAGGGGCGCGTACTGCCGCCGTAGTCCTTCAGCACCTCCACCAGCGTGCCGTCGCGCAGGTCCTGTTCCACGACGAAGCGGTAGGTCTGGAACAGGCCCGCGCCGGCGCGCACCAGCGTGGCCCCGCCCAGGATGTCTTCTGACGCCGCATACGAGCCGGCGGTCACGATATCCGTGTCCTCGCCGTTGACCCGGAACGTCCATGGGATCCGCCGGCCGCTGCTCGGGCGCTCGAACTGGATGCACTCATGCCTGAGCAGGTCCTCCAATGACTGCGGTGTGCCGGCACGCCGCAGATAGCCAGGCGTTGCCACCACCACCAGCTCCGCGTCTTCCAGCTTGCGCGCGATCAGGTTCGAGTCATCCGGCGCACGCCCGCGCACCGACAGGTCATAGGTGTCATCGGCGAAATCCACGTTGCGGTTGCTGATGTGCACGTCGATCTCGACTTCGGGGTAGCGCTCGCGGAATGCCGGCAGCACCGGCAGCACGCGATAGTGCGCGTAAGGGGTCGGCAGGCTGATCCGCAAGCGCCCCGCGGGGGCAGCCTGCTGGCCGCTGATCTGCCGCTCCGCGTCCACCAGCTGCGCCAGTGCGCCGCGGCTCTGCTCGAAATACACCCGGCCTTCGTCGGTCAGGCGGATCTGCCGCGTGGTCCGCACGAACAGCCGCACCCCCAGGCGCTCTTCCAGCCTTTGCACAGTGCGGCTGACTGCGGGCGGTGTCACGCCCGCGGCCACTGCCGCCGCGGTGAAACTGCCCAGCTCCGCGGCCAGGCAGAACAGCTCGATGCTGCCAAGCTGAAGGTCATCGAATTGCCGTTTCATTTCTTTGCTTGCGACCGCAGGCCGCACCGGATCAAGCGATGTATCCATCATATGTGCGCCACTGGCAGAAGTCGATGTCCGGGCCGTGGCCTGCGCCGAAGTGACCACGAGGCTGCGCACGCCAGGCGCGCCGGAGGATTCGTCCCGCTCCATTTGTGCTTGTGGCGCAAGACTGTTTGTGCCGCCAGGGTCTTCGAATACGGAAGCGAATTGCCTAGATTGGAACCCATCGGAGCCGCCGGCCCGATCGGCAAACAAGCCGATTCAATCTACATCGAGGTTCAAGAAAATGAGTGCAGCACAGAAAGTCGTAGTCGTCACGGGCGCATCGCAAGGCATTGGCGCCGAACTGGTCAAGGCGTTCCGGGAGCGCGGCCATCGCGTTGTCGCCACGGCGCGCACCATCAAGCCGTCGGACGACCAGGACATCCTGGCAGTCGCCGGCGATATCGCCGATCCGTCCACGGCGCGCCGCGTCGTCGCCGAGGCCGTGGCAAGGTTCGGCCGCATCGACACCCTGGTCAACAACGCCGGCATCTTCGTCGCCAAGCCGTTCACCAGCTATTCCGACGAGGACTACGCGGCCGTCACCGGCATCAACCTGACGGGCTTCTTCCATATCACGCAGCTGGCCATTGCCGAAATGGAGAAGCAGCGCAGCGGCCACGTGGTCAGCATCACGACCAGCCTGGTCGACCATGCGATCAGCGGGGTGCCGTCGGTGCTGGCCTCGCTGACCAAGGGTGGCCTGAACGCCGCGACCAAGTCGCTTGCCATCGAGTACGCCAGGACCGGCATCCGCGCCAACGCGGTCGCGCCCGGCATCATCAAGTCGCCGATGCATGCGCCGGAAACCCATGAGGCGCTGGGCGCCCTGCACCCGGTGGGTCATATGGGCGAGATGCGCGATATCGTCGATGCTGTCCTGTATCTCGACAACGCGCCGTTCGTCACGGGCGAGATCCTGCATGTAGACGGCGGCCAGAGCGCAGGGCATTGAGCGGACACCCCCGCGGCGCGCGCCGGCGCACCGCGGGTGTTACCCGACGGCGCGACGGGGGAATACCCGTCGCGCCGTATTGCGTTAATCTTTCGGTGCCCGGCGCCGCGCCTGGCGGTTTTCAATCAATCTGCCAAGGTGACGCCGATGGAAGCACACACCGACCACATCCTGATCGTGGATGACGACCGCGAAATCCGTGAACTGGTCTCAACCTACCTCACCAAGAACGGCTTGCGCGTTACCGTGGTGCCTGACGGGCGGCACATGCGGTCGTTCCTGGACGTCAACAGCGTCGACCTGATCGTGCTGGATGTAATGATGCCGGGCGACGATGGCCTGGTGCTGTGCCGTGAACTGCGGGCGGGCAAGCACAAGGCCACCCCGGTGCTGATGCTGACCGCGCGCAGCGACGAGACCGACCGCATCATCGGCCTGGAAATGGGCGCCGACGACTATCTTGCCAAGCCGTTCGCCGCACGCGAGCTGCTGGCCCGCATCAAGGCGGTGCTGCGGCGGACCCGGATGCTTCCGCCCAACCTGCAGATCACCGAGGCCGGGCAGCTGCTTGCATTTGGCGACTGGCAGCTCGACACCACCGCGCGCCACCTGATTGACCAGGATGGCGTCATCGTCGCGCTGAGCGGCGCGGAATACCGGCTGCTGCGCGTCTTTGTCGACCATCCGCAGCGCGTGCTCAACCGCGACCAGCTGCTCAGCCTCACGCAGGGCCGCGAAGCGGAAATGTTCGAGCGCTCGATCGACCTGCTGGTCAGCCGCTTGCGCCAGCACCTCAGGGACGACGCGCGCGAGCCCCGCTACATCAAGACCGTGCGCAGCGAGGGCTATGTCTTCTCGACGCCCGTGGAGATCCGGGAGGCACGCCAGTGAATCTCCGTGCCTTGCCCTGGCCCCGTACGATGGGCGCGCGGCTGTTCCTGATCCTGCTGGCCGGCCTCATCGTCGCCCATGGCCTGTCGTTCGGCGTCCTGTTTGCCGAGCGCTACATCACCGCGCGCAAGGTCATGCTCGGCACCCTGGAGACCGACGTCTCCACCTCGATCGCCATCCTCGACCGCCTGCCCGCGGCGGAGCGCCCGCAGTGGCTGCGCCACGTGAATCGCGGCGCCTACCAATACATCCTGGGGCCGGGGCTGCCGGGCGTGCCAGAGATGTCCGCGCAGGCCACGGAAGTTGCCGACCGGATCATGGAAGCAAGCGGCGGCCGCTTCCCGGTCAGGGTCGAGTCCATCCCCGGCCAGGGCAAGCGCATGCAGGCCCACCTGACCCTCAGCGATGGCAGCCCGCTGACCATCGACGTGCATCCGAAGCCTACGCCGGTGGCGCAATGGCTGCCTTATGTGCTGCTTATCCAGTTGCTGCTGCTGATCCTGTGCTGCTGGCTTGGCGTGCGCCTGGCGATCCGCCCGCTGGTGGCGCTGGCCAATGCCGCCGACGCGCTCGACCCGAATGCCAGGACCCAGCCGCTGGGCGAGACCGGGCCCACCGAACTGGTGCGCGCCGCGCGCGCATTCAATGCCATGCGCGAACGCATTGCCCGCTTTGTCGAGGAGCGCGTGCAGATTCTGGCCGCGATTTCCCACGACCTGCAGACGCCGATCACGCGGATGAAGCTGCGCGCAGAAATGACGGAAGACTCTGAGGAAAAGAGGAAGCTGGTGCAAGACCTCACCGAGATCGAAACGCTGGTGAAGGAGGGGCTGGCCTACGCGCGCGCCATGCATGGCGATGGCGAGACGCCGTCGCGGATCGACATCGGCTCGTTCGTCGAGAGCCTGGTCTACGACTACCAGGACACCGGCAAGGCCGTCACCATCCTGCAGCGTGCCGGCGGCACCCTCGACACGCGCCCGCACGCCTTGCGCCGCATCCTGACCAACCTGACCGACAACGCCCTCAAGTTCGGCGGGGCGGCGGAGCTGAGCGTGCACCGCGAGGACGGCGGCGCGGTGACCATCAGCGTGCTCGACCGCGGGCCCGGCATCCCGGCTGAGCAGCTGGAGTCCGTGCTGCAGCCGTTTGTCCGGCTTGAGGCATCGCGCAACCGGGAGACCGGCGGCACCGGCCTGGGCCTGGCGATTGCGCACCAGCTTGCGCTGGCCATCGGCGGCTCACTGACGCTGCGCAATCGCGAGGGCGGTGGCCTGGAGGCGCGGCTCAGGGTGGGTTGAGCCGCCGCCCGCTACGTTACCAGCCACCCCCCAGCGCACGGAACGTTGCCACCGCCGCGCGGGCATTGTCGGCGCCCACACGTGCCTGCTGGTCGCGCGCGGCCAGCAGCAGGCGGTCTTCCTCCAGCACTTCGAACAGGCTGACCGCGCCGCCCTTGTAGGCGTCCTCGGCGGCGCCGCGCGAGCGCGCGTGGGCAGCCACTTCCACTGTCAGCTCCTTGCCCTGCAGCTCCAGCTGGGTCAGCGTGATGATCGCGTTTTCCACGTCCTCGGTGGCGCGCAGCATGGCCTTGCGGTAGGTGGCCAGGGCTTCGGCGTTGGCGCCTTTGGCCTGCGCCACTTCGGCATCGACCCGGCCGAAGTCGAACAGCCGCCAGCGCAGTCCCGCGATCGCGGCGGGCTGGAAGGCGGACCCGGTGAACAGCTTGCCGGCGGAGAGGCTCTCGAAGCCGAGCAGCGCTGACAGCGACAGCTTCGGGTAGTACTCGGCAGTGGCCACGCCGATGCGGGCACTGGATGCCGCCAGCCGGCGCTCCGCGGCAATCACGTCCGGGCGGCGTTGCAGCAGGTTGGCCGGACCTTGCGCCACGGCGATCTGCGGCACGGCGGTGCGCTCGGTCGGCGTCAGGAGTTCAGCGGCATAGGTGCCCGGATGCGCGCCCATCAATACATCGAGCCGGTTCAGCTGTGTCTCCAGTTCGATCTGCAGCGGCGGGATGGTCACGCGGGTCTGTGCCAGCTGTGCTTCCGCCTGCGCGCGTTCCCGCTCGGCGCCGATGCCATCGGCCAGCCGCAGCTGCACCAGCTCGAGCAGCTTTGCATTGGTCCGCACCTGCTGTTGCGCGATGGCGATGCGCTGCTGCGCGCCGCGCACGCGGAAGTAGGCATCGGCCGCTTCGGCGGCTACCAGCACGCGCACGCCCATGTGCTCGGCTTCCGCGGCCTGGGCCTCCGCGCTGGCGGCCTCGGCGCCGCGCCGCAGGCCGCCGGCCACGTCGATCTCCCAGCTTGCTCCCACACCAGCGCTGTACACCGTCTTGTTGCGCTCAAAGCCCGGCGCGTTCTTGCCGAGGCTGCCCAAAGGCCCTTCCAGCGACTGGCGCTGCCTGGCCACGCTGCCGGACAACGATGCCTGCGGCAGCAGTTCGGCGCCGGCGTGGCTGGCCGCGGCGCGGGCCTGGTCGACCCGCGCAATCGCCGCCGCCAGGTCGAGGTTCTGCTCCAGCGCGCGCTGGATCACGCGCGTCAGCGCGGGATCGTCAAAGCCCAGCCACCAGCTGTCCAGTGACGGCGCGGGCTGCGTGGCCTCGCGGGCGTCCAGCGCCGCTGCGTGCGGGTAGGCCGCGGGCATGTCCGAGGCCGGCATGTGGTAATCGGGGCCGGCCGCGCAGGCCACCAGGGCGGCCGCGGCGCTGGCCGCAAGCAGGGTGGGGAGGAGGCGGGCGATACCGGCGCGGGTGCGCCGGAGCGGGGGGCGGAATGGACTTTGGGGCATGACGGACACCTTTCAACAGCGACGAATAAAGCACAAGCCAAAAACTAACTTGCATGATGATAGTTACTACTCTAGACTAACTTTCAAATTGATAGCAACCCCAATTTCGGAGGAAGCCACTCATGCAGAGAAAGCCGCTTGCTGAGACGCCTTGCCCCATCGCTCGCACGCTGGCCTGCGTTGCCGACAGCTGGAGCGTCCTGATCCTCCGCGAAGCCTTCTATGGCGTGACGCGCTTTGATGAGTTCCAGCAGAACCTGGGCATCGCCCCCAACATGCTGACCCGCCGCCTGAACTCGCTGGTCGAGGACGGCTTGCTGGAGCGCCGCCCGTACTGCGACCGCCCGCCCCGTTCCGAGTACATCCTGACCGAGCGCGGCCATGACTTCCGCCCGGTCCTGCTGGCCATGCTGGCCTGGGCCAACAAGCATCTCGCGCCCGAGGGCCAAAGCGTGCAGCTGGCCAACCGACTCACTGGCGAGCGTGTCGAGCCGGTACTGGTCGATGCCGCCAGCGGCCGCCCCGTCACCGACCCCGATTTCCACATCGTCCCCGGGCCGGCGGCTACCGACGGCCTGCGGCGCCGGCTGGACCGCTCGGCCGAAGCCTGACCCGAACTATCCCGAACCCTACCGAACCCTCCACCCATGCCGCCTCGCAGGCGGGATAAGTCCTGAAAGCAGAAAGGAAGTGCCATGAGCAGTAATACGCTGACTGAACGGGCGGGTACCGAACCCGTTCCCGCTTCGAAATCCAAGGCCAGCCCCAGGCGGCTGCTGGCGACCGGCGCGCTGGTTGTGGCCGGATTGGCCGCAATCGGATACGGCTACCACTGGTGGACATCGGCTCGCCACCTGCAGCGTACCGACGACGCCTACGTCGGCGGCGATGTCACGGTGATCGGCGCCAAGGTCGGGGGCTACATCGCGGAAGTCGCGGTGACGGACAACCAGACGGTCCACGCGGGCGATGTGCTGGTGCGTATCGACGACCGCGACTACCGCGCCGCACTGGCCAAGGCCGAAGGCGCCGTGGCGGCGCAACAGGCACTGCTGGCAAACCTGGATGCCACCGCGCGCCTGCAGGAGGCGGTCATCGCCCAGGCCAAGGCCGGCATCGCGGCCACCAATGCCGACACCGTACGGGCGCGCGACGACCAGGTGCGCTACGCCAGCCTGGTGGCGAAGGCGGCTGTCTCCATCCAGAGCTCGCAGAAGGCTGACTCGGACTACAAGCAGGCCCAGGCCAATGGCGAGAAGGCGCGTGCGGCGCTGCTGGCCGCGCAGCGCCAGCTGGACGTGATCGGCACGCAGAAGCAGCAGGCGCAGGCGTCGCTGGCGCAGGCGACCGCCGAGCGCGACATCGCGAAGCTGAACCTTGGCTATACGGAACTGCGCGCGCCCGTGGACGGCACCGTGGGCAACCGGCGCGCCCGCGTCGGCGCCTTTGCCGGTGCCGGCAGCCAGTTGCTGTCCATCGTGCCGGCCAGCGGGCTGTGGGTGGACGCCAACTTCAAGGAAGGGCAACTGGCGCACATGCGCCCCGGCATGCCGGTCGAAATTGAAGCCGATGTGCTGCCGGGGCGGGTCTTCCATGGCCACGTCGCCAGCCTGGCGCCGGCCACCGGTGCGCAGTTCAGCGTGTTGCCGCCGGAGAATGCCACCGGCAACTTCACCAAGATCGTCCAGCGCGTTCCGGTGCGGATCCGCCTGGACGAGCAGGATGCCCGGCTTGGGGTCCTGCGCCCGGGGCTGTCGGTGATCGCCCAGGTCAACACGCAGCCAGGCAAGCAGGTGCAGTGATGACCACGGCTACCCTGACCACCCCTGCGTCCGCCGTGGCGATGCCGGACGAGATGTCCACTGCCGCCAAGGTGTTCGCCTTCAGCACGATGTGCGTGGGCATGTTCATCGCCTTGCTCGATATCCAGATCGTCTCCGCCTCGTTGCGCGATATCGGCGGCGCGCTCTCGGCCGGCGCCGATGAAACCGTGTGGGTGCAGACCAGCTACCTGATCGCCGAGATCATCGTCATTCCCTTGTCCGGCTGGCTGTCGCGCGTGATGTCGACGCGCTGGCTGTTCGCCGCCTCCGCGGCGGGCTTCACGGTGGCCAGCCTGCTGTGCGGGGTGGCGTGGGACATCAACAGCATGATCGTGTTCCGGGCGCTGCAAGGTTTCCTGGGCGGCTCGATGATCCCGATGGTGTTCACCACGGCCTTTGCCTTCTTCGTCGGCCCCCAGCGTGTCATCGCCGCCGCCACGGTCGGCGGGCTGGCCTCGCTGGCGCCGACGCTGGGGCCCACCATCGGCGGCTGGATCACCGATCACTATTCCTGGCACTGGCTGTTCTTCATCAACCTGGTGCCGGGTATCTTCGTCACCATCGCCGTGCCGCTGCTGGTCAAGATCGACCGGCCCGACTGGTCGCTGGTGCGCGGTGCCGATTACCTGGGCATGGTGCTGATGGCGCTGTTCCTGGGTTGCCTCGAATACACGCTGGAGGAAGGGCCGCGCTGGGACTGGTTCGGCGACGACGTGATCCTGGCCACCGCCTGGATCTCCGGCCTGTCGGGCGTGGGCTTCATCTGGCGCACGCTGACCTATGCCAACCCCGTGGTGGACCTGCGCGCGCTCAAGGACCGGAACTTCGCGCTCGGCTGCTTCTTCTCCTTTGTCACCGGCATCGGCATCTTTGCCACCATCTACCTGACGCCGCTGTTCCTGGGGCGCGTGCGCGGCTTCAGCGCGCTCGATATCGGGCTGGCGGTGTTTTCCACGGGCGTGTTCCAGATGGCATCGATCCCGCTCTATGCCTTCCTGGCCAACCGGGTCGACCTGCGCTGGTTGATGATGATCGGCCTGGGGCTGTTCGCGGTGTCGATGTGGTACTTCGCGCCCATCACGCACGACTGGGGCGCGGCGCAACTGCTGCTGCCGCAGGCGCTGCGCGGCATGGCCCAGCAGTTCGCGGTGGCGCCCACGGTGACACTGACCCTGGGCAGCCTGCCGCCGGAGCGGCTCAAGCTTGCGTCCGGGCTGTTCAACCTGATGCGCAACCTGGGCGGGGCCATCGGCATCGCCGCCTGCGCGACCGCGCTCAACAACCGCGGCAACCTGCACTTCCTGCGCGAGGCAGAGCACCTGAACATCCGTAATGAAGCCATGGGCAACCTGTTGCAAGGGATCAGCGACCAGTTCGTCGCGGTCGGGCACGATGCCCTCGATGCGCAGACCGCCGCCCTCAGGCAATTGTGGGGACTGGCCTGGCGCGAGGCGCAGACCCAGACCTTTGGCGACATCTTCCTGCTGATCCTGGTCTGCTTCGCGATCGCCACCGCCATGGTGCCGCTGATGCGCAAGGTTGCAGCGCCGAAGGGTCCGTCGGCAGACGCGCATTGATTGTGGAACGACCATGAAAGTCAGTCTGTGCAATCGGCTCCTGCCTGTCGCGCTGATCGTGGCGAGCGCCACGGTGGCATATGCGGGGGAGCGCCCGCGCGAAAACGGTGTGGCGTGCGCTCGTGCAGCTAATGCCTATTGCAATCTTCCAGATCAGGGCAACAGGCCAATGCCGCAAGGCGTGCCGCAGGGAGAGTTCGCTTGACCGGCGTGCCAGTCCTTCAGCCGGGCTGCTTTGTATCGAAGTATGTCGCCATCGCGGATACATACACAGCGATACAAATCCCCTGAAATCCGACACATTCCGCTTGCCATGGCCTCCTAGACTCGTGCTCACATTGATCACGCAAACGGGAGAAGCAAATGTCGAAGACAGTCGATCTACCTCGTCGAGGCTTTCTGGGTGCAGCGGCAGTGACGCTGGCCACCGCGCCGTTCGGGCTGCCGCAGGCCGCCCGCGCGCAAACCGGTGTGTCGAAGGCGCCGGCGCTGCCCTTGACCACGCCGGGCACCCATGCCAGCTTCGCGCCGGTCAGGCAAGTCAACGCCGGCGTGCTCAATATCGGCTACGCCGAGGCCGGCCCTGCCACCGGGCCGGTCGCGCTGCTGCTGCACGGCTGGCCCTACGACATCCACAGCTTTGTCGACGTGGCGCCGCTGCTGGCGGCCCGCGGCTATCGCGTGATCATTCCCCACCTGCGTGGCTTTGGCTCGACGTCCTTCCTGTCTGCCGACACCATGCGCAACGGCCAGCCCGTAGCGATAGCCGCCGACATGATCGCGCTGATGGACGCGCTGAATATCCGCAATGCCGTAGTGGCCGGCTTTGACTGGGGCGCGCGCACCGCCGACATCATGGCGGCGATCTGGCCGGACCGCTGCAGGGGGCTGGTCGCGGTCAGCGGCTACCTGATCGGCAGCCAGGCAGCCGGCAAGCAGCCGCTACCGCCCGAGGCCGAGCTCCAGTGGTGGTACCAGTTCTATTTCTCCACCGACCGGGGCCGCGCCGGCTACCAGAAGTACACCCACCAGTTCGCCAGGCTGATCTGGAAACTGGCATCGCCGCAATGGCAGTTCGATGATGCGACGTTCAACCGCAGCGCCGCCGCCTTCGACAATCCCGACCACGTCGACATCACCATTCACAACTACCGCTGGCGGCAGGGGTTGGCCAGCGGGGAAGCCAGGTTCGACAACCTCGAGAAGCGGCTCGCCACGGCCCCCACCATCGGCGTGCCCACCATTACCATGGAAGGCGATGCCAACGGCGCGCCGCACCCCGAGCCGAGCGCCTATGCCAGCAAGTTCACGGGCCGCTACGAGCACCGGAACCTGACGGGCGGGATCGGCCACAACCCGCCGCAGGAAGCGCCCACCGCATTTGCGCAGGCGGTGCTCGATGTAGACAGGCGCTGACGCATGAGGGGCGCAATGCGCAGATTGCTGATACTGGCTGCCATGACGCTGTCGGCGCTGGCATCGGAGCTGGGCGGCGCTGGCCATCGGTGCACATGGTCGGGCATGCCCCGGACCATGCGCCCGGATAAGCGGGCACGAAACAAGGGCGGCCCGGGGGCTGAGGGCATTGCCATGCCCCAGCGCCCGCCGCCGCCCGCCTGCCGCGCTCAGCGCAGCGACCTGAACGCTGCGCGCAACTCTTGAGCGAACAGCTGCGGCTCTTCCCATGCCGCGAAGTGGCCACCCTTGTCGACCTTGTTGAAGTAGGTCAGCCTGGGGTAGGCGCGCTCGGCCCAGCTGCGCGGGGCTTGATAGAGCTCGCCGGGAAATACCGTCACGCCTACAGGCACCTTGATCTGTGCGGTCATCTGCTCGGCGGCGTTGAAGTTGTTGGTGTTGTTTTCCCAATATAGCTGTGCTGACGACGTGGCGCTGTTGGTGAGCCAGTAGAGCGTGATGTCGTCGAGCATCTCGTCCCTGGTCAGCGAGCGCTCGGGGTTGCCACCGCTGAAGGTCCAGGCGGCAAACTTGTCATAGATCCATGCCGCCTGCCCTGCGGGGGAATCTGCCAGGCCATAGCCCACGGTCTGCGGGCGGGTCACCATCATCGCGGCATAGCCGCCGCCCAGCGTATACAACTTGTTCATCGACTCGAAGGCTGACCTTTCGGCGGCGGACAGGCCGGCCGGCGCTGCTTCGCCGTTCTTCAGCGCCCGGGCGACGTCCGCTGGCACGGTGGCGGGCATATTGACGTGAATGCCGAGCAAGCCCTGTGGTGCCTGGCGGCCCTGCGCATGCGCCACGACCGAGCCCCAGTCGCCGCCCTGTGACACATAACGTGTGTAGCCCAGCCGCTTCATCAACACATCCCACGCACCTGCAATGCGGTCGGGACCCCAGCCGGTCCCGACGGGTTTGCCGGAGAAGCCGTAGCCGGGCATCGACGGAATCACCACATCGAAGGCGTCCTCGGCACGGCCGCCGTAGGCGGTGGGATCGGTGAGCGGGCCAATCACCTTCAGCAGTTCAAAGACCGAGCCCGGCCAGCCGTGGGTGATGACGAGCGGCAGCGCATTGGGATGGCGCGATCGCACATGCAGGAAGTGGATGTCGAGCCCGTCGATCCTGGTGACGAACTGGGGGTAGGCGTTCAGCTTTTGCTCTGCCTTGAACCAGTCGTAGTCGTTGCCCCAATAGCGCACCAGTTCCTGGATCTTCGCCAGCTGCACGCCCTGCGATTGATCGGATACCGTCTCGCGGTCTGGCCAGCGCGTGGCGGCGATGCGCTGGCGCAGGTCGGCCAGTGCCGCTTGCGGGAAGCTGGCGTGGAAGGGGCGAATGGATGCGTCCTCGGTCGCCGCGCGTTGCGGGATTGCGCCGCCTTCGGCGGCCGGCGATGCCTGGGCGTGGCTTGGCAAGGCCAATTGAGCCAGGCATAAAGCGATCGTGGCGATGGCAGGTGCCGTGCGTGCTGCGTGGAGTTTCATGTCGATACCAGGTAGAGGGAAAGTGGAATACGGTCAGCGGCGTGTCGTTGGCGGGTGCACGTCGGGTTTCGGCTGATACACCGCGGCGGCGTAGATGGCATCCGCAACCTGCTTCGGCCTTGACAGCTGCGGTACGTGGCTCGTCGGCAGTGTCACGATGCGGGCGGAGATCTTCTGTGCCATCGCTTTCTGCAAGGCGGGCTGGATCATGTGATCCTGCTCGCTGAGGATGTACCAGGACGGCCTGGTCCGCCATGCGGCAACCGTGACCTTGTCCTCGAAGCTCTTGCCGCTGACGGGTCCCTGTGTCGCCGCCATGATCCGGGTCTGGGCCGCTGGCACGTCCTGGGCGAAGTGTTTGGACATCCCCTCGGGCGTCAGCGTCAGGAAACCGTCCTTGTCAGCGACGATGAAGCTGGATCCCTCGGGCTTTGGGTAATCCTTGGCCAGGTCCGCCACCGACTGGTTTTCCGAAGGTGCAAACGCCGCGACATAGACCAGGGCCTTGACGCGCTCATGCTGTCCGATTTCAGAGATCACCACACCGCCCCAGGAATGCCCCACCAGCACGACCGGTCCGGCCTGCTTGTCGAGCGCGCGGCGCGTGGCTGCCACGTCGTCGGCCAGGGAAGACAGCGGGTTCTGGACCGATACAACATGAAGCCCCTTGGACTGGAGCAGGGCAATGACCTTGTCCCAGGCCGATCCGTCGGCAAAGGCGCCGTGCACAAACACCACCGTGGTAGCGCGGGTGTCAGCAGCCGGTGCGGCGGCGGCTGTGCTCGCAGCGGCTGCAAGGCTGCTGACGGTGGCAACAAGCGCCGCAGTCCTGATGAACGTATTCAATGTCTTCATGCGATTCCCCTTAAGGGTCAGGTACTAATGGGATTGGAGAGTGGCCGCTCTGCCGGCATCGGCAGCCCGGGTCAGACGGTGAGGGCGGCCACGCAAAGGGCTGTCCCGAAGGCATACGTTCCCAGGGCACCAACGGCGCGGGCCGGATTCGGCCTGGACATGGAGGGCCAGGCAAGCAGTGCAACCACCAGGAGCACGCGACAGGCAGTTGCACCTGCCATGCACCAGACCGCCCAGCCAGGCGGATGCTGAGTTCCGAGGTACAGGAAGAGCACCGCAAGGAACGGCGCGTACTCGGTGGTGTTGCCGTGAGCGCGAATCAGCCGTGCCAGCAGTTGATCGGGCTCGGATGGGTAGCCGCTCAGCACGCCGATCCTGGACCGCTGCACCGAGGTGGCGAGTCCGAGCGAGAACAGAAGCAGACCGAGGACAGTGGTGCAGGCCAGCGCAATGATGTTCATTCGATACCTCGTGGATGGTCGATAGCGCGCATTGGGAGAAGCCCATCGGGAGTTGATTGACAGTTTCAGGATAGGGTCCTAGCCTTTGTCCTGAATGACGAACTTCCCTCGTTTCAGGACAACATGAACCAAATCGGCCTCGTGCTCTTCCCCGGCTTTCAGATGCTCGATTTGGCGGCGGTGTCGGTCTTCGAGATGGCTAACCTCGAAGTGCGGGTCCCGGCCTACGAAATCCATGTCGTCTCGGAACGCGGCGGGGCCGTGAAGAGTTCAATGGGCACGGCGATCCAGACCACCGCGATGGATCCGCTGGCTTTTGACACGCTGATGGTTGGGGGCGCTACCTCGGTGCCGGCGCCATCGCCCAGGCTGCTGCGCCTGCTAGGCCATGCACTCGAGCCGACCAGGCGCATGGCCAGCATCTGCACAGGGGCGTTCATCCTCGCCGAGGCCGGCATCCTGGACGGCCGGCGGGCTACTACGCATTGGCACCATGCCAGTACGCTGCGGCAGCGCTTTCCTGCGGTGCGCGTCGAAGACGACCGCATCTTTGTCCGGGACGGAACGGTGTGGACATCGGCCGGCATGACGGCATGCATCGACCTTGCGCTGGCACTGGTAGAGCAAGACCTGGGGACCGACGTGTCGCGCGCAGTCGCGAAGAAGCTCGTGGTTCATCACCGCCGTGCCGGGGGGCAGTCCCAGTTCTCGATGCTGTCGGAACTGGAATCGAGGTCAGAGCGCATACAAGCGGCATTGACCTACGCCAGGAATCATCTGCACCAGGATCTGTCGGTGGAGCTGCTCGCCAGCGCCGCCAACATGAGCCCGCGGCATTTCAGCCGCGAGTTCCGGCAGAGCACGGGCCAGTCCCCGGCACGTGCCGTCGAGCGCTTGCGCGCCGACACGGCCCGCCTGCTCGTGGAAGCCGGCACGCTGACGATCGAGCGCATCGCCAGCAAGACCGGCTTCTCCGACCCGGAGCGCATGCGCCGGGCGTTCTTGCGGATTTTCGGCGAGCCGCCGCAATCCCTCAAGCGTGCCGCCCGTGCGCGGCGCAGCGAAGAGCCGGCCGCCGTGTGACGGACGGCCAGGCGCTGTGCGTCACGCTATTCGGGACACCGGCGCATGATAATATTCGCATGCGAACGAAATCTCACCCTTTATGACGCACCAGACATGGAACATCGCCTCGTCTACCTGTTGAACGTGGGTCAGCGGCGCCTGCAGCGGTGGTCACAAGCGCGCACTGCCGCGGGTGGCGTGACATCAGCCCAGGCCGGACTGCTTTTCTTCCTGGGCAGCAACGATGGCGCGCTGACGAGCGAGGCTGCCGCGGCGCTGGACCTGGGCGCGCCCGGGATGAGCGGCCTGGCCGACCGGACCGAAAGGGCCGGCCTGATCGAGCGCCGGCCGGACGAGAACGACGGCCGTGCCTCGCGCCTGTGGCTGACGGAGGCAGGGCGCCTGGCGCGCCAGCGTTCCAAGGCGAGCATGAAGGCATTGAATACCAGGCTCACCGAAGGTTTCACCGCCGCCGAGATCGACGTGGTGGCGCGCTGGCTGACCAGCCTGCAGACAAAGTTTCCGGCCGCGGACGAGGGCGAGGTGTAGCCTCGCAGCGGCCGGAGAGCGAGGCAGTCGACTCACTGCGCGGCAACCCTGGTGAAGTCTGGTTTGCGCTTTTCGGCGAAGGCCGAGAATGCTTCCCGGGCTTCCGCACTGGCCAGCCGCTCCTCGAACCTGGCGCTTTCGCTGTTCATCTGCGAAACCAGTTTTTCCGCATTGCGCATGAGCTGTTTCATTGCGCTCAGGGAGCCGGCCGGCCTGGCGGCAATCTTCTCGGCCATCCGGCGCGCATCCGTGCGCAGCTGGTCATTGGCGCAAACCTTGTTCGCGATGCCCCATGCCAAGGCCGTTTGCGCGTCAAGCGGCTCGCCCAGCGCGAACATCTCGAAAGCCCTGACGTGCCCGATCCGCAGCGGGAGCAGGTAACTCGAAGCCGCTTCGGGAACCAAGGCGAGATTGACGAAAGGCGTGATCAGTTGCGCGTCCTGGCCGAGCACCACGTAATCACAATGCAGCAGCATGGTGGTCCCGACGCCGACGGCCTTGCCATTGACCGCGGCGACAATCGGTACGGTCGAATTGGCAAGGGCGCGCAGGAAGCGATGCACGTGACGTTCGCTGGGGCCATTTCCCGACGCGATCGCCGCGAATTCGCCGAGATCATTGCCGGCCGTAAAGCTGTCCCCGTCCCCCTGCAGCAGCAATACCCGGATAGCCCGGTCCTGCTGTGCCTGCTCGATGGTGTCGGCAAGTGCGCCGTACATCTCGTTCGTCAAGGCGTTCATTTTGTCCGGCCGCGCAAGCGTCATGGTCAGCACGCCGCCGGTGAGGTCAATGCGGATTTCGGGGGTCATTGGTCGGTCTCCAGGTGAGAGTTGCACGCTGCCGTGCAGGCATCGCGATTAAGTTCGCATGCGAAGTATATAGATAGTTCGTGTGCGAAGTAAACGGTTGAGGCCGGGCAGTGTGCGGAATCGGCGTCTGGGCGGCGGCGCCCTCCACATAGACGGTGTGGGCAGGGGCGTGCTTCCGGTGCCTCGCGGGCGCGGAATACAGCACAAGCGAAGAACGAACTTGCATGATGATAGTGACTACCCTAGACTGACTTTCAAATCGATAGCAAGCAGGTCTCTCGAGGAAGCCAATCATGCAGAAGAAGCCACTTGGCGAAACGCCGTGTCCGATTGCTCGCACCGCGGCCCGCGTCGCCGACAGCTGGAGCGTATTGATCCTGCGCGAAGCCTTTTACGGCGTGACCCGGTTCGACGAGTTCCAGCAAAACCTGGATATCGCGCCCAATATGCTCACGCGTCGCCTGAACTCGCTTGTCGAAGAAGGCATGCTTGAGCGTCGCCAGTACTGCGACCGCCCGCCCCGCTCCGAGTACATCCTGACCGAGCGCGGGCGCGATTTCCGCCAGGTGCTGCTGGCGATGCTGGCCTGGGGCAACAAGCATCTCGCGCCTGAAGGCGAAAGCGTGCAGTTGACGAACCGGCGCACCGGCGTGCGCGTGGAGCCTGTGCTGGTCGACCCTGCCAACGGGCGCCCGGTCACCGATGCCGACTATCACCTTGCACCCGGCCCCGCCGCCAGCGACCGCGTGCGCCAGCGGCTGTCGCGCTCGACAGACGCCTGAGCCGGATTTCCCGCGCAGCCAATTCTTGTTGCAACCTTCAAGACCCGGCTACCGGGCGCATACCGCATGGAGTGCGTGCGGCCGATTGAAACTGATTGTTTGGTAGGGAGAATGCGATGCATGCAAGAGATGTCGTGCTGTGCCAGCCGGTGCGCACCGCCATTGGCGCCTACAACGGCTCACTGAAGGC